>NZ_QWGT01000081.1 GCF_003576405.1 Clavibacter lycopersici | reverse complement strand
CACCGCGCGCATCCACCCCCGCCCCCGGCGACGCGCTCGGCGCGAGCATGGCCCAGGCCGCCGAGCGTGCCGGTCTCGGGCAGGCGGCGCGCGGCGAGACGATGACCGCGGCCGCCCTCCTCACCGCGATGGGCGGAGTGCGGGGCGTCCTCGAGGCGATCGTGCCAGGGCTCCTCTTCCTGGTCGCGTTCACCCTCACGCGCGACATCGTGCTCTCGGTCGCGGTGCCGGTCGGCGTCGCGGTCGTCGCGGTCGTCGCCCGGCTCGTGCAGCGCTCGGCGGTCGCGCCCGCGGTGGGCGGCCTGGTCGGCATCGTCATCTCGGCCGTCCTCGCGCTCCGGTCGGGGGAGGGCCGCGACTTCTACGCGCTCGGACTGTGGACCAACGGCGCCTACTTCGCGGTGCTGCTCGTCTCCGTGATCGTCGGCTGGCCGCTCGTCGGCGTCGCCGTGGGCTTCCTCATGGGCGACGGCACGGCGTGGCGGCAGGACCGCAGGAAGGCCAGGGCCCTGCGGCTCCTCACCCTCGTGTGGGTCGGCTTCTTCGCGCTGCGCCTCGCGGTCCAGCTCCCGCTCTACCTGGCCGACTCGATCGACGCGCTCGGCGTCGCCCGCCTGGTGATGGGCACTCCTCTCTACGGCGTGCTCCTCGTGCTGTCGTGGCTCTTCGTCCGGGCCGTCTACGCGAAGGACCCGGCGGCGGCCGCGTCCGACTGACCCGCCGCCCCTCGTCCCTCGTCGGCGTCGGGCCAGCGCGCCGCGACGACGTCGCCGCATCGCGGTGGTAGATTCATCTCGACGTCGAGATACATCGGCGCCGTCCCGCCCCGCGTCGGCGTGCCCGTTCAGGGTCGCCTTACTGGACCCGGCCGCGGCGGGCGACCAAGATCGGGTGACGGGCGGAATCGACTTCCGCGCCCATCCAGCGAGGGAAGAGGGCCACGTGTCTGCAATCAACAGCTTCGGCGCGAAGGACACACTCCGCGTCGGTGAGACCGACTACGAGATCTACCGCATCGACACCGTGGCGGGCCACGAGCGACTCCCGTTCAGCCTCAAGGTGCTGCTGGAGAACCTCCTCCGCACCGAGGACGGCAAGAACGTCACCGGCAGCCAGATCAGCGCCCTCGGCGACTGGGCGCCGGACGCCGAGCCCGACACCGAGATCCAGTTCACGCCCGCGCGCGTCGTGATGCAGGACTTCACCGGCGTGCCCTGCATCGTCGACCTCGCCACCATGCGCGAGGCCGTCGGCGAGCTGGGCGGCGACCCCACCAAGATCAACCCGCTGGCGCCCGCCGAGCTCGTGATCGACCACTCGGTCATCGCCGACCTCTTCGGCACCGCGGACGCGCTCGAGCGCAACGTCGACATCGAGTACGAGCGCAACGGCGAGCGATACCAGTTCCTCCGCTGGGGCCAGACGGCGTTCGAGGACTTCAAGGTCGTCCCGCCCGGCACCGGGATCGTCCACCAGGTCAACATCGAGTACCTCGCGCGCGTCACCATGACGCGCGAGGTCGGCGGCGTGCTGCAGGCCTACCCGGACACCTGCGTCGGCACGGACTCCCACACGACGATGGTCAACGGCCTCGGCGTGCTCGGCTGGGGCGTCGGCGGCATCGAGGCGGAGGCGGCCATGCTCGGCCAGCCCGTGTCGATGCTCATCCCCAAGGTCGTGGGCTTCAAGCTCTCCGGCGAGATCCCCGCGGCCGTCACCGCCACCGACGTGGTGCTCACCATCACGCAGATGCTGCGCAAGCACGGCGTCGTCGGCAAGTTCGTCGAGTTCTACGGATCCGGCGTCGGCGCCGTCCCGCTCGCGAACCGCGCCACCATCGGCAACATGAGCCCCGAGTTCGGCTCCACCGCCGCCGTCTTCCCCATCGACGACGTGACGCTCGACTACCTGCGCCTCACCGGCCGCAGCGAGGAGCAGGTCGCCCTGGTCGAGGCGTACGCGAAGGCACAGGGGCTCTGGCACGACGCGTCCGTCGAGCCGGCGTTCAGCGAGTACCTGGAGCTCGACCTCTCCACCGTCGTCCCCTCCATCGCCGGCCCGAAGCGCCCGCAGGACCGCATCGAGCTCACCGACGCGAAGTCGCAGTTCGAGCGCGACCTCAACGACTACGCGCAGGTCGACCACGACATCGTCGACCTCACCACCGCCATGAGCTTCCCCGCGTCCGATCCGGGCGAGCTCCAGCCGGAGGACGAGCACTCGACGCACGAGACCCACCACTCCTCGCAGAGCCCCGCCAACGTGACCAAGCCCACGCGCGTCACGCTCGAGGACGGCCGGCACTTCACGCTGGACCACGGCGCCGTGGCCATCGCGGCCATCACGTCGTGCACCAACACGTCGAACCCGTCGGTCATGCTCGCGGCCGGGCTGCTCGCCCGGAACGCCAGCAAGAAGGGCCTCAAGGCCAAGCCGTGGGTGAAGACCACGCTGGCGCCCGGATCCAAGGTCGTCACCGACTACTACGAGAAGTCCGGCCTCACGACCTACCTCGAGGACCTCGGCTTCTACACGGTCGGCTACGGCTGCACGACGTGCATCGGCAACTCCGGTCCGCTGCTCGACGAGATCTCGACCGCGGTGCAGGACAACGACCTCGCCGTCACGGCGGTCCTGTCCGGCAACCGCAACTTCGAGGGCCGGATCAACCCGGACGTCAAGATGAACTACCTCGCGAGCCCGCCCCTGGTGATCGCGTACGCGCTGGCCGGGTCGATGAACTTCGACTTCGACGCCGACGCGCTGGGCACCGACGCCGACGGCAACGACGTCTTCCTCAAGGACATCTGGCCCGACGCCGCCGAGGTGCAGTCCACCATCGACAGCTCCATCGACACCGGCATGTTCACGCACGAGTACGCGGGCGTCTTCGACGGCGACGAGCGCTGGCGCTCGCTCCCCACGCCGACGGGCGCGACCTTCGAGTGGGACCCGGAGTCGACGTACGTGCGGAAGCCCCCGTACTTCGAGGGGCTCACGATGGAGACCACTCCGGTCTCCGACATCGCCGGCGCGCGCGTGCTGGCGAAGCTGGGCGACTCGGTCACCACCGACCACATCAGCCCGGCCGGCTCCATCAAGGCGGACAGCCCCGCGGGCCACTACCTCGACGAGCACGGCGTCGGCCGCAAGGACTACAACTCCTACGGCTCCCGCCGCGGCAACCACGAGGTCATGATCCGCGGCACGTTCGCGAACATCCGCCTCCGCAACCAGCTGCTCGACGGCGTGGAGGGCGGCTACACCCGCGACTTCACGCAGCCCGACGGCCCGCAGTCGTTCATCTACGACGCGGCGCAGAACTACCAGGCGGCGGGCACCCCGCTCGTCATCCTCGGCGGCAAGGAGTACGGCTCCGGCTCGTCGCGCGACTGGGCGGCGAAGGGCACGAGCCTCCTGGGCGTCAAGGCGGTCATCACCGAGAGCTTCGAGCGGATCCACCGCTCGAACCTCATCGGCATGGGCGTCGTCCCCCTGCAGTTCCCGGCGGGCGAGACCTGGGACACGCTGGGCCTCGACGGCACCGAGGAGATCAGCATCACGGGCCTCGAGGAGCTGAACTCCGGCACCACGCCGCGCACGGTGCACGTGGTCGCGGCCCCCACGGCCGACTCGCCCGCGGGCAAGCAGCCGGTGGAGTTCGACGCGGTCGTCCGCATCGACACCCCCGGCGAGGCGGACTACTACCGCAACGGCGGGATCCTGCAGTACGTGCTGCGCAGCCTGGTCGCGTAACAGGAACCTGAGGAGGCCGGGCGGCGACGCCCGGCCTCCTTCGTGCATGCAGGGCCCTGCGTACACTCGATGAGGCGGGCGTCGTTCCATGGCGCCCGATGGAAGGCGGTCAGCATGGGAATCCTCGAGACGATCACAGGACCCCGGGACCTCGATCGGCTGAGCCGCGAGCAGATGCTCGAGCTCGCCGCGGAGATCCGGCAGTTCCTCGTCGCGGAGGTCTCCAAGACGGGCGGGCACCTCGGGCCGAACCTCGGCGTCGTCGAGACCACGCTCGCGATCCACCGGGTCTTCGACTCGCCCAAGGATCCCATCGTCTTCGACACGGGCCACCAGTCGTACGTCCACAAGCTGCTCACGGGTCGGCAGGACTTCTCCCGGCTCCGCGAGTCCGGCGGCCTCGCCGGGTACCCGCAGCGGTCGGAGTCGGAGCACGACATCGTCGAGAGCTCGCACGCGTCCAGCTCGCTGAGCTGGGCCGACGGGATCTCGCGCGCGTTCGGCATCACGGGCCAGACCGACCGGCACGTCGTCGCGGTGGTGGGCGACGGCGCCCTCACCGGCGGCATGACGTGGGAGGCGCTCAACAACATCTCCGACGACAACACGCGGAAGCTGATCATCGTCGTCAACGACAACGGACGCTCGTACGCGCCCACGATCGGCGGCATGGCCAGGTTCCTCAACACCGTGCGCACGCGCCGCACCTACCGCGGTCTCTACGAGACGAGCCAGCGCATGTTCGGCGTCTTCGGAGCCCCGGGGGACAGCCTCTATCGCGGCCTCCGCGGCGGCCTGCACGGCTTCCTCACGCGCGTCACCGACAACGAGGCGCTCTACTCGAACCTCGACATCAAGTACCTGGGGCCCATCGACGGGCACGACCAGCAGGCGATGGAGGAGGCGCTCGAGCAGGCGCGCGACTACGGCGCCCCCGTCATCGTGCACGCCATCACGGAGAAGGGCCGCGGCTACGAGCCCGCCCGCCGCGACGTCGCCGACCAGTTCCATGCCGTGGGGCAGATCGACCCGGAGACGGGCGAGCCCATCGACCCCTCGCAGGCCGTGAGCTGGACGAGCGTGTTCGCGGACGAGATCCTGGCCCTCGCCGACGAGGATCCGCGCATCGTCGGCATCACCGCCGCGATGCTGCGCCCGGTGGGCCTGCACAAGTTCGCCGAGAAGCACCCCGGGCGCGTGCACGACGTCGGCATCGCCGAGCAGCACGCGGTCACCAGCGCGGCCGGCCTCGCCTACGGCGGCCTGCACCCCGTCGTCGCGCTCTACGCCACGTTCGTCAACCGCGCGTTCGACCAGGTGCTCATGGACGTGGCGCTGCACCGCGCCGGCGTGACCTTCGTGCTGGACCGCGCGGGCGTCACCGGCCCGGACGGCCCGAGCCACCACGGCATGTGGGACCTGGCGCTGCTGCAGATCGTGCCCCACATCCGCCTGAGCGCCCCGCGCGACGCGACCAGGCTCCGCGAGGAGCTGGGCGAGGCCGTGAAGGTCGACGACGCGCCCACGGTCGTGCGGTTCTCCAAGGGGAACGTCGGGGACGAGATCGAGGCGCTGCGGCGTCTCGACGACGGCGTGGACGTGCTGCACGAGTCCGGGGCGCAGGACGTGCTCATCGTCACCGTGGGCCCCATGGCGACCATGGGCATCGAGGTCGCGGAGCGCCTCGCCGCGCAGGGCATCGGCGCCACCGTCGTGGATCCCCGGTGGGTCGTGCCCGTGCCGCGCAGCGTCGTCGAGCTGGGCCGCGCCCACCGCCTGGTCGTGACCATCGAGGACGGCGTGGTGGTCGGCGGCATCGGCACCAGGATCCGGCAGGACCTCCGCGAGGCGGGCATCGACACCGGCGTCACGGAGCTGGGCCTCCCGGACGAGTTCCTCGACCACGGCACGCGCTCCGAGATCCTCGAGCGCGTGGGGCTCACGCCGCAGCACATCGCGCGCGACGTCGTCGCGCAGGTGCTCGGCAGCCGCGTGCCCTCCGCCCGTCCGCTCGCGGAGGACCAGGAGCGCGTCTCCATCCGCGCGGAGGACGACGACGAGGCGTAGCCGCCACGACGACGGAGGGGCCCGACCGCGATGCGGCCGGGCCCCTCCGTCGTACGCGGGTCGCTACGCCACGCCGCGGATCGGCGGGTGGTGGAACGTGTCGCCGAACGCCCGCTCGCTCGCCCCGACGCGGTCGAGGTACGGCGTGAGGCCGCCCATCTGGAACGGGTAGCCGGCGCCGAGGATGAGGCACAGGTCGATGTCCTCGGCGGCGTGCACCACGTCGTCCTCGAGCATGCGGTGCACCTCGTCGGCGAGGCCCGTCTCGACGCGCTCGCGGATCTGCTCGGCGGTCATCGGATCGCTGCCGCCCTTCACGATGCGCACGGCCTCCTTGTCGAACCCGGTCGGACGGCCCTTGGCGTCGCGCGCGTAGATGCGCCCGAGATCCGCGAGCCGGTGCAGGTTGGGGCTCTCGAAGAACCGCTCCGGGAACGCCGCGTGGTGCGTGTCCAGCACGTGCGCGCCGACCTTGAGGCCCACGAGCTCGAGCAGCTCGAACGGCGTCATCGGCAGGCCGAACGGCGCGAGCGACCGGTCGACGACCTCGAACGGCGTCCCCGTGTCCACCGCGTGCATGGCCTCGCCGAGCACCTTGGCGAGGATCCGGTTCACCACGAAGCCCGGGGTGTCCCGCGTGATGACGGCGTTCTTCTTGAGATTCCGCGCGACCTGCATCGCGGTCGACAGCGTCTCGTCGGTGGTCCGCGGCGTGCGCACGACCTCGATGAGCGGCATCACCGCGACCGGGTTGAAGAAGTGGAAGCCCACCACGCGCTCCGGGTGCTCGAGGCGCTCGGCGATGCCCTCGACCGACAGGCTCGACGTGTTCGTGGCGAGGATCGCGGTCTCGGAGACGTGCTGCTCGATCTCGGCGAAGACCTGCTGCTTCACGCCCAGCTCCTCGAACACGGCCTCGATGACCCAGTCCGCGTCGGCGAAGTCGGCCTTGTCGGTCGTGCCCGTGACGAGCGCGGTGAGCCGGTTGGCCTCGTCGGGGGAGATGCGCCCCTTCTCGGCGAGCTTCCGGATCTCGTCGTGGATGCCGGCCACGCCCTGGTCGACGCGCGCCTGGTCGAGGTCGGTGATGACCACGGGCACCTGGAGGCGGCGCACGAACAGCAGCGCGAACTGCGAGGCCATGAGTCCCGCCCCGACGACGCCCACCTTCGTGACCGGTCGTGCGAGGCCCTTGTCCGGCGCTCCCGCGGGGCGCTTGGCGCGCTTCTGCACGAGGTCGAACGCGTAGATGCTCGCGCGGAACTGGTCGCCGGAGATGAGGTCCGCGAGGGCCTCGTCCTCGGCGGCGAAGCCCTCCTCTCGGGTGCTCCGCTTGGCGGCCTGCAGCAGGTCGAGGGCGCGGTACGGCGACTGCGCCACCGTGCCGATGCGCTGCTCCAGGGACTTCCGCGCGATGCCGATGGCGATGTCCCACTTGGCGAGGCGCTCCAGGCGGCCGGGCGCGTTCGGGCGCTTCACCTCGGTGGATCCGGAGATGACGCCGTCCGCCCAGCGGATCGACTGCTCGAGGAACGACGCGGACGGGAAGGAGGCGTCGGCGATGCCGAGCTCCATCACGTCGGCGGCCTTCAGGGTGCGGTTGTTCTTGAGCGGGTTCTCGATGATCACCTTGAGGGCGTTCTCGATGCCGATGAGGTTCGGCAGCAGCCACGCGCCGCCCCAGCCGGGGATGATGCCGAGGAAGACCTCGGGCAGCGCCACGGCGGGCACGGACTCGTCGACCGTGCGGTAGTCGGAGTTCAGCCCGATCTCGAGACCGCCGCCGAGCGCGAGCCCGTTGACGAACGTGAACGACGGCACGCCGAGACGGTGCAGCCGGCCGAGCGTGTCGTGGCCCAGCTGCGCCATCTGCCGGCCGACCTCGCGGCTGGGGATCTCGCCGACCTTGCTGAGGTCGGCGCCCGCCGCGAGGATGAACGGCTTGCCCGTGATGGCGACGCCGCGGATCTCGCCGGCGGCGGCCCGGGCGGCGAGGCCGTCGAGCGCATCCGCGAGCTCGAGCAGCGTGGCCGGGCCGAGCGTGGACGGCCGGGTGTGGTCGCGCCCGTTGTCGAGGGTGACGAGCGCGAGCACGCCGCCCGAGGGCAGCGGCACGTCGCGCACGTGGGAGTGGGTTACTACCTCGTCGGGATCGAGCGCCACGAGCTCCCGGAAGCGGCTGGTGTCGGTCACTTGTTCCTCTTCCTCTTGCCGGTGAAGTGCGGGTTCTCCCAGATGACGCTGCCGCCCTGGCCGAGGCCGACGCACATGGCGGTGAGGCCGTAGCGGACCTCGGGGTGCTGCTCGAACTGGCGCGCGAGCTGGTTCATCAGCCGGACGCCGCTGGACGCGAGCGGGTGGCCGACGGCGATGGCGCCGCCGTACTCGTTGACGCGCGGGTCGTCGTCGTCGATCCCGAAGTGGTCGAGGAGGCTGAGCACCTGGATGGCGAACGCCTCGTTGAGCTCGAAGAGCCCGATGTCGTCGATGGTGAGCCCGGCCTTCCGGAGCGCCTTCTCGGTGCTCGGCACGGGTCCGATGCCCATGATCTCGGGCTCCACGCCCGCGAACGCGAACGACACCAGGGTCATCTTCGGCGCGAGGCCGAGCTCCTTCACGGCGTCGCCGCTCGCGAGCAGGGCGGCGGTCGCGCCGTCGTTGAGGCCCGACGAGTTGCCGGCCGTGACGCGGCCGTGCGGGCGGAACGGGGTGCGGAGGCCGGCGAGGCCCTCCAGCGTCGTCTCGGGGCGCATCGCCTCGTCGCGCGTCGCGAGCCCCCAGCCCTGCTCGGACCGGGTGGCCACGGGCACGAGGTCCGGCTGGATGTTCCCGGCCGCGTACGCGAGGGCCGTCTTCTGCTGGCTGGCGAGGGCGTAGCGGTCGGCCCGCTCGCGGGTGAGCGCGGGGAACCTGTCGTGGATCCGCTCGGCCGTGTTGCCCATGTTCAGGGCGTCCTGGCTCACGAGGCGCTCGGCGAGGAAGCGGGGGTTCGGATCCGCGTCGAAGCCCATCGGGTGGCGGCCCATGTGCTCGACGCCGCCCGCGATCGCGAGGTCGTAGGCGCCGAAGGCGATGCCGCCGGCCGTGGCCGTCACGCTCGTCATGGCGCCGGCGCACATGCGGTCGATGGCGAAGCCGGGGACGGAGCGGGGGAGCCCGGCCAGGAGCGCGGCGGTGCGGCCGAGGGTGAGGCCCTGGTCTCCCGTCTGCGTCGTCGCGGCGATGGCGACCTCGTCGATCCGGTCCTTCGGCACCTGCGGGTTGCGCTCGAGCAACCCGATCATGGCCTTGACCACGAGGTCGTCGGCGCGGGTCCGCCAGTACATGCCCTTCTCACCCGCTCGTCCGAACGGGGTGCGGACCCCGTCCACGAAATGGACTTCGGCTCTCTCGACCACTGACGCCTCCTCGCATCGATTTCCCCCACCCTAGGGAGAGGCCGGTGGGGAGCCGCATCCGTTGACTGTTCCTACGAGGCCCCGTCGTCGCTCGCGTCGTCGGCTTGGCCAGCATCGACAAAGGCCGCGGCCACCGGAGCGGCCGTCGCCTCGATCTGCCAGGGGCGCGCGCCCCATGACTCGAGGGCCGCGGCGACGGCCTCGGGGGAGAGGTCGGCGGGCGGCGTCCAGGCGACGCGACGCAGCACCTCGGGGGTCAGCAGGTTCTCCTGCGGGACGCCCATCTCGGTCGCGACCTCCTGCACGGCCACGCGGGCGCGCTTGAGGCGGCGGTCGGCGGCGGGATCGCGATCGGCCCAGGCCTTGGGCGGCGGCATCGTCTCGCCCGTGCCGCGCAGCTGCGGGAACTCCGTCGCCGCGAGGCCGCGCTCGACGGCGGCCCACCAGCGGTCGATCTCGCTGCGGCTCGCGCGTCCGGAGAACTCACGGACCGCCGCGAGGTCCCGCTTGGTCTGCGGCAGGACGCGGGCGACCGCGACGAGGGATCCGTCGGGGACCAGGCGGCCGGGGCTCGTGTCGACCTCGCGCGCGTACGCGTCACGGGCCTCCCACAGCTCCTTGGCGACCGCGAGGTTGCGTCCGCCGCGGACCCCGTGAAGGCCGCTGAGGCGACGCCACGGCTCCACCCGGGCGGGCTTGGCCTCCTTGGCGATGGTCGCCTGGAACTCCTGCTCGGCGATCGCGGTCTTGCCCTGCTCCTCGAGGCGACGGGCGATCTCGTCGCGCACGTCGACGAGCAGCTCCACGTCGAGCGCGGCGTAGACGAGCCAGGCGCGGGGGAGGGGACGGGTCGACCAGTCGGCGGCGGAGTGCTCCTTGGCCAGGTGGATCCCGAGCAGCTCCTCCACGACGGTGCCGAGGCCCACGCGCGGCAGGCCGAGCAGGCGGGACGCGAGCTCGGTGTCGAAGATGCGCCGCGGGTCGAGGCCCACCTCCCGGAGGCAGGCGAGGTCCTGGCTGGCGGCGTGCAGCACCCACTCGACGTCGCGGATCACCTCGTCGAGCTCCGTGAAGTCGCCGACGGCGGGCGGGTCGAAGAGGAAGGTGCCCGCGCCTCGGCGGAACACCTGGATGAGGTACGCGCGCTGGCTGTAGCGGAAGCCCGAGGCGCGCTCGGCGTCGACGGCGATGGGACCCGTGCCCTGCGCGATCGCCTCGACGGCGCGGAGGTACTCCTCCCGCGTGTCGATGACGGTGAGGTCGCCCGTGGCCGCGGCCTCGCGGAGGGGAGGCCGGGCGGGGGAGTCGTCGGCCGGGTCGGCCGCGGTCGCGTCGCTCGCGGTCCCGGCGCG
>NZ_QWGT01000080.1 GCF_003576405.1 Clavibacter lycopersici | reverse complement strand
GCACGGAGCGCGGAGCCGAGGGCGGCGCCGCCCGCGAGGAGCGCGACGGCGGCGGCCGCGAGGATCCACCCGCCCATGCGACGCGACAGCGGCAGACGGGAGGCACCCGGGATGGCGCGACGCGGGCGGCGCGGCACCCGGTGCGCGGCGGCCGAGGGGCGGGCGGGCGCGTCCTGCGGATCGGCGGCGGGCTGCGGGACGGCGGGCGCCTCGGGCTCGTCCATGAGCGCGAGCGCGTCCTCCACGGGCAGCATCCGCAGCACCCCGGGGAGGCCGGAGAGCTCGGCGAGGGAGCGCATGCACGCGTCGCAGCCCTCGAGGTGGGCCTCGAAGAGCGCGCGGTCGGTGGCGCTCAGGCTGCCGAGCACGTACGCGGCATCCCACTCGTGGATGTCGTCGGCGCGGTCGTTCATCGGGTGACTCCTCGTTCCTGCAGGGCGAGCCGGAGCGCCTTGAGCGCGTAGTGGAGGCGGGACTTGATCGTGCCGGGCGGGACGCCCTCGCGCTCGGCGGTCTCCACGACCGTGCGGCCCAGGTGGTAGCAGCTGACGACCGCACGACGGTGCTCGGCGGAGAGCGACGCGAGCGCCTCGGCGACGAGCAGGCGGTCGATGATCGCGTCGGACGCGTCGGCGACGGGATCCTCGGGCAGGGTGTCCGTCGGGGTCTCCCGGCCGCGCCAGGCGCTGCGGCGGTCGTCGATCACGAGGTTCCGCACCACCGTGAAGAGCCAGCGGCGGGCCGACTCGTCGTCCTCCGCGAGGATCGCGGGCGAGCGCCAGGCCCGCAGCAGCGCCTCCTGCACGACGTCCTCGGCGAGCGCCGGATCCCCCGTGAGCCGCAGCGCGTACCGCTGCAGCGCCGGTGCGTGCGCATCGTGCAGCGCCCGCATGCGCGCCGTGCTCTCCGTGGTCATCCGTGCCTCCTCCCTCCACGACGAGATGGACGGCCGGATGGTTCACCCCTCGGGGGAATCATCTCAGGGGATCCGCACCCCCCGTCCGGGGCGCAGTTTTCGAGAACAGCCCCGGGGCATTGCGGTTTGCACATGCGTGTGCATGAATGACCTCGGCCGTCCATTGCCCGATCGACGGCCGTATCCGCGCTCACCCCGACGCGAGCTGTGCCCCACGTTCCCGCGTGTCAGCTCGAGCGTGCGGTCGCGCCTCACCCGAAGGCACACCACCCGATGCTCCGCTCCTCTTCCGAGCCCTCCCCTGCCCTGCCGATCCCCGGCTCCGACGCCTCCGTCGCAGCCGCCCCGTCGCGCGCGCGCCTGCGCATCGCGGCGGTCCTCGTGACCGGCGCCGTCATCGCCGGCACGGTCCTCCCCGCCGACCCGGCCCTCGCGGCCGACACCAGCGCGCCCTCGACGCCCGGCAGCCTCTCCGCCGAGTACTCGGGCGGCGTCGGCACGGTCGTGTCGTGGGGCAAGGTCTCCGCATCGGACCTCGCGGGCTACCGCGTGTACCGGAGCGCCACCAAGACCGTGACGGCTAACGCCGCATCGCGCGTCGCGACCACGACGTCGCTCACGGCGACGGACGCGGCCATCGCGAGCGGATCCACCGGCTACTACGCCGTCACCTCGTACGACAAGACCGGCAACGAGTCGAAGCCGTCGAGCGTGAAGCAGATCACCGCGAAGGACACCTCCGCGCCGGATGCGCCCTCGAGCGTCAAGGCCACCGCCTCGGCCTCGGGCGTCGCGCTCGACTGGGCCGACTCGGACGAGATCGACCTCCGCGGCTACGTCGTCGCGCGCTCCACCTCGTCGAGCGGCACCTACACGACCCTCACCGCCTCCCCCGTCACGACCTCGGCCTTCACCGACGCGCCGGCGCCGGGCGGCGTCGCGTCGTACTACCGCATCACCGCGGTCGACCTCACGGGCAACGCCTCCTCCGCCACCACCGCATCGGCGAAGCGGCCCGCGGGCGCGCCCACCGCACCCGCCGCGCCCGGCTCCCTCACGGCGAAGGCCTCCTCCTCCGGCGCCGTCGCGCTGACCTGGAGCGCCTCGACCGGCGCCACGGGCTACGTCGTCGCGCGCGGCACGAGCGCGGCCGGCCCCTTCACCCGCGTGAACGGATCCGCCCTCACCACCACGACGTACACGGACGTGCCGCCCGCCGGCGCGACCGCGTACTACCAGGTGACCGCGGTCAACGCGGTCGGATCCTCGGCCCCTGCCACCGCGTCCGTCGCGATCCCCGTCGACAAGACGGCGCCGAAGACCCCGTCGAGCCCGAAGGCCGTCCTGGTCGCGAACGGCGGCGGCATGACGATCTCGTGGAAGGCCAACGCCGAGGCCGACCTCGCCGGCTACATCGTCTTCACGCGCGGATCCGACGACGTCTACCGCCAGCTCCTCCCCGCCGCCGGCACCGCCGCGCATCCGACGACCTCCTTCACCGACGCCGCCGCGACCGAGGGCACCACGACCTACTACCGGATCCGCGCGGTCGACCACGCGGGCAACACCTCCGCCTACGTGGCCGTCACCGGCAACAACCCGAACGTGGCCCCGGCCGCGCCCTCCTCCCTCACGGTGAAGCCGAACGCGAAGGCGGGCCTCGACCTCGCCTGGACCGCGCCGAAGGACACCGACGTCGCGGGCTACAGCGTCGCGCGCAGCACGACGAGCAACGGCACCTTCGTGCTCCTGTCGACCATCACGACCGCCGCCGCCGGATCCCCGCCGCGCTTCACCGACACGAGCGCGCCGCAGGGCGTCCCCGTCTTCTACCGCGTGACCGCGCGCGACCTCGTGGGCAACGTCTCCAAGGTCTCGAGCACGGTCTCGGGCACCTCGACCACCGCGCCCGTCGCGATCCCCGTCGAGTACACGGTGCTCACGGTCGGCGCCGGCAAGCAGTTCCCGACGATCGCGGCCGCCGTCGCGTCGATCCCGAAGAACGCGCTGGCGAACCACCGCATCGACATCGACCCGGGCACCTACCGCGAGTCGTTCTCCCTCGACCGCTCGAACGTGATGCTGCACGGGCTCGGCACCGACCCGGCGCAGGTCGTGATCTCCGCGGCGCAGGCCTCCGGATCCACGGACCCCGACGAGCCCGAGTCGACCCTCGGCACAGCGGGCAGCGCGGTCATCCGCGTGACCGGCACCGACGTGACCCTCGACAACCTCACGGTCGAGAACGCCTTCGACGAGAAGGCGCACCCCGAGATCACCAGCGCGCAGGCCGTGGCGCTCCGCGTCGAGGGCGACCGCTTCGTCGCCCGCGGCGTCCGCCTCCTCGGCAACCAGGACACGCTGCTCGCCGACACCCCGAAGCCCACGACGCGCATCCGCCAGTACTACGTGGACAGCTACATCGAGGGCGACGTGGACTACCTGTTCGGCGCCGCGACCGCGGTCTTCCAGCGCGTGACCTTCCGCTCGCTCGACCGCGGCAAGGCGGTCAACGGCTACCTCACCGCCGCGAGCACCGACGAGGGCAGCAAGTACGGCTTCCTCATCACGGGCAGCAAGATCGTGAGCGACGCGGCCGACGGCACCGTGAACCTGGGTCGCCCGTGGCACCCGAGCGCGGATCCGAAGGCCCTCGGCTCGGTCGTCATCACGGACACCTGGCTCCCCTCCGCCATCGACACCGCGGCGCCGTGGGACGACATGTCCTCCACGAACAGCTCGGGCGTGAAGGTGCCCTTCTCCTGGAAGGACGCCCGCTTCTCCGAGTCGCAGAACATCGGCCCGGGCGCGACCGTGAACGCGAACCGCCCGCAGATGACCGCCAAGGACGCCGCCAACGCCACGCCGGAGAAGTACCTCGCCGGCAAGGACGGCTGGAACCCGGTCGTCGCGGCCACCGCCGTCGTGCCCGCGACGCCCACGGGCGTCGTCGCGGCCGCCGACTCGAGCGTCGTGCACCTCACCTGGGCCGACGACACCTCGGCGAGCGTCACCGGCTGGACGGTCTACCGCGCCGACGCCACGGGCGCCTTCGCGGAGATCGCCTCCACCGACTCCCCCGCGTACAGCGACACGACCGTCGTCAACGGCGCGAGCTACCGCTACGCGATCACGGCCGACTCCCGCACGGGCGTCTCCTCCGCGCCGAGCGACGCCGTCGAGGTGACCGTGCAGGCGGCCGCCATCGTGGTCGACATCACTGTGGATCCGCGGGCCACCGCGAACGGCACCACGGTCTTCACGACGCTCGCCTCCGCCCTCGCCGCCGCCCCCGCGGGCAGCGCGACGGACCCCACGGTGATCCAGCTCGCAGCCGGCCGCTACGCCGAGTACGTGACGATCGCCAAGCCGCACACGAAGCTGATCGGCGCCACCGGCACGGCGCAGGACGTCGTGATCACGGGCGACCGCGCCGCGGGCACCCCCACCGGCACGACCACCGACGGGATCGCCGACACGTACGGCACCTCGGGCAGCGCGACCCTGGTGATCACCGGGAACGACGTGGCGCTCCGCGACCTCACGGTCGAGAACGCGTACGTCGAGGGCACCTACGCCAACGGCCAGGCCGTCGCGCTCCGCACCACGGGCGACCGGCTCGTCTACGACGGCGTGCGGCTCCTCGGCAACCAGGACACGCTCTACGCCAACAGCCCGAGCGCCGCCGTCCCGGCGCGCTCGTACTTCCACGACAGCTGGATCGAGGGCGACGTCGACTTCGTCTTCGGCCGCGGCACCGTCGTCATCGACCGCAGCACGCTCAACGCGCTCGACCACGGCACCACCCCGAACGGCGCGGTCACCGCGGCGAGCACCGACCGGAGCAATGCGCACGGGTTCCTCATCACGGGCAGCCGGATCATCGGCACCGCCCCCGACGGCTCGCAGAACCTCGGCCGCCCCTGGCAGCCGGGCAAGAAGCAGGCCGACGGCACCTCCATCGCCGACCCGGACGCGAACGCCCAGGTCGTCGTGCGCGACACCTGGCTCGGCCCGGTCGTCAGCAGGACGGCATGGACCGACATGGTCAACAGCGGCGTGACGACGAAGTGGCAGACCGCGCGCTTCGCCGAGTACGCGAACAGCGGCCCGGGTGCGAGCACGGGTGCGGATCGCGCGCAGCTGACGGACGCGCAGGCGGCCGACAGCACCTCGTACGCCTACCTCGCCGGATCCGACGGGTGGAACCCCGTCGCGCCCCTCGACGAGGACGCGGCCCCCGCGGCCGTCACCGGCCTCACGGCCACCGCCGCCGAGAAGCAGGTCGGCCTCTCCTGGTCGACCGGGGCGGAGAGCGACGTCGTGGGGTACCGCGTGTACCGCGCCACGGGATCCGACGCCCTGGTCGCCGCCGCCGCGCACCTCGTGGCCGAGGTCGCCAAGCCGGTGCACCTCGACCGCGGCCTCCTGGACGGCACCGAGTACCGCTACCTCGTGGTGGCGGTCGACCGGGCCGGGAACGCCTCCGCGCCGTCCGACGTCGTGACCGGCACGCCCGCGGTGAAGCCGCTCGTCGCCGACATCACGGTGGCGGCCGACGGATCCGGTGACGTGACGACGCTGCAGGCGGCCCTCGCGGCCATCCCCGGGGGCACCGCGGCGGCGAAGAAGGTGATCCTGGTGAAGCCCGGCACGTACCGCGAGGTCGTGTCGTCGAACAAGGCGAACGTCGTCATCGCGGGCACCACCGGCGACCCGCGCGACGTGGTCATCACCTACGACAACGCGAACGGCACCGCCAAGGGCGCCACCACGTGCCCGGCCGTCGTGGCCGCCACGTGCGGCACCGCCGGCAGCGCGACCGCGACGCTGTCCGGGTCCGGCGTCGAGGTGCGCGACCTCACGATCGAGAACTCGTTCTCGTCCGCCGCGCACCCCGAGATCGGCCCGAACAACACGCAGGCCGTGGCGCTCCGCGCGCTCGGCGACCGCCAGACGTACCGGCACGTCCGCCTCCTCGGCGCGCAGGACACGCTGAACGCCGACGCGTCGGGCAACATCACCGCCGACGGCACCGGCTACCCGCGCCAGTACTACGTGGACAGCTACATCGCGGGCAACGTCGACTTCGTCTTCGGGCGCGCGACGGCCGTCTTCGACCGGGTCACGATCCACGCCACCACCCGCAACGGCGGAACCGTCTTCGCGCCGAGCACGGCGTCCAAGAGCCGCGGCTACCTCGTGGTCGACAGCCGCATCACCGCGGACGACGACGCGCCCACCATGGCGCTCGGGCGTCCGTGGCGCGGCTGGGGCGACGGCTCGCAGGCCGACATCTCGCGGGGCCAGACCGTGATCCGGGACAGCTGGCTGGACGGCGGCATCGCCGTCGCGCAGCCCTGGACCGACTTCGCGCCCAACGTGTGGACCGACGGCCGCCTGGCCGAGTACCGGAACACCGGTCCCGCGGCGACGGTGAACGACAAGCGCCCGCAGCTGAGCGCATCCGACGCCCTCACCCAGACGCCGGCCGCCTACCTCGGCGGCACGGACGGCTGGGACCCGACCGGCGCGCCGGCCACGGATGCGGCACCCGTCGCGCCCGGCGGCCTCGTCGCCGCGCCGGGTGCCGCGCAGGTGTCGCTCGACTGGTCGGAGAGCACCGAGTCCGACGTGCGCGCCTACCGCGTCTACCGCGACGGGCAGCTCGTCGCCACGACGGCCACCTCGTCCGCCACCGTCACGGGCCTCGCCAACGGCACCGCGTACGCCTTCACGGTGCGCGCGGTGGACGCGGCCGGCCACGAGTCGCCCGCCTCGGCGAGCGTCGCGGCCACGCCGGCCCTGAAGGTCGACGCCACCGTGCACGCCGACGGCAGCGGCGACTACCCGACGCTGCAGAAGGCCGTGGACGCGGCCTCCGGCACCGGCGAGTGGGTCGTGAGCGTGGATCCCGGCACCTACACGGGCGCCACCACGGTCGCGAAGTCGAACGTCACGATCGTCGGATCCGGCTCGACCGCGGCCGACACCGTGCTGACGAACGCCACCGCGACCGCGACGCTGGGCATCACCGGCTCGAGCGTCACGGTGCGGAACCTCTCCATCGTGAACACGACGGCCACCGGCAACGCCCCCGCGGTGTCGATGACCGGCGACAAGGTGCTCCTCGCGGGCACCGCGATCACGAGCTCCGCGGGCCGCGCGGTCTTCGCCGACACGTCGACCTACACGGTCGCCGCGCGCCAGATGATCACCGGCTCCACCATCACCGGCGGCAACGACGTGCTCCTCGGGCGCGGATCCCTCGTGGTCCACGACTCGACGATCTCCGTCCGCACCAACGGCACCGTCCTCACTCCGAGCACGGCCGAGAACGCCAAGGGCTTCCTGCTCATCGGCAGCCGGGTCGACACCACGGGCGCGACGAACGTGCAGCTGGGGCGCCCCTACCGCGCCTGGGCCGACACGTTCACCCCGCGCTCGGTCGGCCAGGCCGTCGTGCGCGACACGGTGCTCGGATCCGGCGTCAAGGCGAGCCAGCCGTGGGGTGCCGGACCGTCCAACGAGCCGTGGACCCTCGGCCGCTTCGCCGAGTACGCCAACACCGGCGAGGGCGCGACGACGAACCCGAACCGTCCGCAGCTCTCCCCCGCGGAGTCGCTCGGAGCGACCGTGTCGCAGTGGCTCGGGGCACCCACGTGGTACCCGGCCGTCGCGGATCCCGCGGCCCCGGCCGACGTGATCGCCCCCGGCGTGCCCGCCGACCTCGTGGCCACGGCCGGTGACGCCTCGGCGTCGCTCGCCTGGACCGCGTCGACGGCCGACGACATCGCCGGCTACCGCGTCTACCGCTCCACCACGGGCCCGGTCGCGATCACGGCGGCGAACCTCGTCGGCACGGTCGGCCTCGAGCCGTCCTTCGCCGACCGGGGGCTCGCCAACCGCACGACGTACCGGTACGCGGTCGTCGCGGTGGACGCGGCGGGCAACGCCTCCGCGCCCGCCACGGCCGAGGCGCGCCCCGTCGACACGGCGCCGCCCGCGGCACCCGTCGGCGTGGTCGCGACCGGCGCCGACGGCAAGGTCCTCCTCTCCTGGACCGCGAACGCCGACGCCGACATCGCCGGCTACGACGTGTACCGCGACGGCGAGAAGCTGACGGCCACCCCGCTCACGGCTCCCGCCTTCACGGACACCGGCCTCGTCAACGACACCGCGTACGCCTACACGGTGACCGCGATCGACGACACCGGCCTCGTCTCGGCGGCCTCCGCGATCGCCACCGGCACCCCGCGCGCCGGCGACGCGGTCGCCCCGGCCGTGCCGGCGAAGGTGTCCACCGAGCTCGGCCGCGGATCCGTGACCGTGCGCTGGACCGCGTCGCCCGACGACGACGTGACCCGCTACGACGTGCTCCGCTCGGCGGGCGACGGCGCATCCAGCGTGGTCGGCACCGTCGGCCCGGGTGAGACCCGCTGGGTCGACACGACCGCGGCCATCGGCACGGCGTACGCGTACTCCGTGGTCGCGACCGACGGCTCGGCGAACTCCTCCGCGGCCTCCGCGGTCGCGAAGGCGACGCCGATCAAGGTCGACATCGTGGTGGCGGCCGACGGCTCGGGCGACGCCACGAGCCTCGCGCAGGTGCTCGGATCCACGGATCCCGCCACCGGCTCGCTGCCGAACAACGCCGACTACACGGCGCAGGGGTACCGCACGATCCTCGTGAAGCCCGGCACCTACGCGGGCGGCGTGGTCTCCGGCAACCGCTACGGCGTCAACGTCGTGGGCGCCACGGGCGACCCGGCCGACGTGATCCTCACCGCCCCCGGCGGGGCCGTCGCGACGCTCACCATCTCGGCCCCGCAGTGGACCCTCCGCGCGGTGACCGTGCAGAGCGTCGCCACCGCGGTCGGTGCGCAGGCGACCGCGGTGCAGGTGAAGTCCGGCGACAAGCAGGTGCTCGACGACGTGCGCCTGCTGGGCGACAAGCAGACCCTGCTCGTCTCCACCGCGAACGTCACGACCTACAGCCGGGTCTACGTGACCGGCTCGTACATCGAGGGCGGGTCCGACCTGATCCTCGGCCGCGCCGTCACCGTGGTCGACCGCAGCACGATCCACGTGCTCGACCGGCCGGGCGCCTCGCTCACGGACTCGTCCATCGCGGCGGGCTCGGCGTACGGGTTCCTCATCGCGGACAGCCGCATCGTGACGGACGGCGCCGCCGGATCCATCGCGCTCGGCCGCCCGTACTCCACGACCGGCAAGGCGCAGGTCGTGGTGCGCGACACCGAGCTCGGCGCGGGCATCAACACGGCCCAGCCGTGGAAGGACTGGGACGCCGTGACGCTCTGGACCGCCGGCCGCTTCTCCGAGCACCGCAACACGGGTGCCGGCGCGGCGATCGTGGATCCCGCCAAGCGCCCGCAGCTGTCGGACGCGGACGCGGCGACCTTCACGGCGCAGCGCTACCTCCAGGGCGCGGACGGCTGGAACCCCACCGGCCGCTGATCCACGGAGCACCGCACGCACGACCGGGACCGCCCGCCGACGCACGTCGGCGGGCGGTCCCGCGTCTGCCCGGAGTCGGCCGCGCACGCACTGCGCGTCCCGCAGGCGGATCCGCGAACCTGGCAGGACCCTGAGCGCGTGAACGTTCTCCGCGGCTGGTCCGTCGTCCCTGATGTCGGCGCAGCCTCTCGCGTCGGCCAGACGAGCACCATCCGGATCAGGAGACCCCATGCAGAAGAAGACCAAGATCATCCTCGGCACGAGCGCGGCCGTGGTGGTCGTGCTCGGTGTCAGCGCCGCCGCGTTCGGCCCCGCCTTCTACCGCGACGTGATCGTCGGCGCCCCCGCCGCCGCCCCGTCCGTCTCGGCCGCGCCCGCCGACTCCACGCTCGACACGAGCGACCTGTCCGGCGAGTGGCAGATCGGCACCGGCAGCACGGCCGGCTACCGCGTCGCCGAGGTGCTCAACGGCACCGACGTGACCGTCGTCGGCAAGACCGAGGACGTGACCGGCACCATCACGGTCGACGGATCCACCCTCTCGGCCGCGACCGTGGACGTCGACGTGGCGAGCATCGCCACCGACGCGGCGCCCCGCGACGAGTACTTCCGCAGCACCGCGATGCAGGTCGACCAGTACCCGAAGGCCACGTTCACGCTCACGCAGCCGGTCGACGCGGCCGTGCCCGCCGACGGCCAGGTCGCGACGGTCGACGCGACCGGCGAGCTCACGATGCACGGCGTCACGCAGACCGTGACCGTGCCGCTGCAGGCCGCGCTCTCGGGCGACGGCGTGCAGGTGAGCGGATCCATCCCCGTCACGTTCTCCGACTACGGCGTCGAGGCCCCGAGCCTCGGCTTCGTGAGCGTCGAGGACCAGGGCACGGTCGAGTTCCTGGTGAAGGCCACGCCCGCCAAGTAGTCGCCGGCCGGCCCTCGGGGTCGCCGCGACGAGGGGAGGAGGAGCGCATCCGGGTCGCTCGTCCTCCCCTTCGTCGTGCGCGGGGCGGCGGGATCGCTACTCGTCGTCCATGGAGGTCGCGAAGCGGCGGAAGTCGCCGCGCTCCGTGTGCATGGACCAGAGCGTGTCGGCGAGGACCTGCGGATCCTTCCTCTCGTGGCCCGGGATGATCGCGCCGGGGATGATCAGCTGGCCCACGTGGATCCCGTCGGCGGCGAGCGCCTCGTGGATCATCTGCCCGTAGGCGCTCTCGCCCGCGAAGCCGATGGAGGTGCCCGCGTACTTCGGCAGCGGCTGCACGGCGGTGCCGCCGTTGATGAACAGGACGGTGCCGCGCCCGAGCACGCGCATCCCCTGCAGCACCTGGTGCACGGCGGCGACGGGCGCCTGGATGGAGAACTCGAACGCGCCGACGAGGTCGCCTGGCGTCGTCTCGAGCACGGGCCGCAGGAACTCCTTCTGCGGAAGCGGGCTGTACTGGAGCACCTCGACAGGCCCGAGGTCCTGGGCCGCCCGGTCGAGCGCGGCGGCGAGCGCCACGTGGTCGCGGACGTTCGCGGCGTACCCGCGGGCGGTGATCCCCTCGTCGGACAGGGTGCGCGCCAGGTCGTCCACGCGCTCCTGGTTGCGGGAGATGAGCGCGACGGCGAAGCCCTCGGCTCCGAAGCGGCGGGCGACGGCGGCGCCGAGGCCGGTGCCGGCCCCCACGATGGCGATGGTGGTCATGGTTCTCCTCCTGCGGATCGGACGGATGGGCGGCCGGGCGTCGGGTGCGCGCGCGGCTCGTGCTTCGACGCTAGGCCGGTCGGGCGGCGGCGTCCGGATCGCGGCGCCCGACGGCGACCGGCGGACACCGCGGCCGGACGCCCGCCGCCCG
>NZ_QWGT01000079.1 GCF_003576405.1 Clavibacter lycopersici | reverse complement strand
CCGTGGGGGTCGGCGTCGGAGCCGTCGCGGTGGGGGTCGGAGCCGTCGGCGTGGGCGTCGGGGCCGTCGGCGTGGGGACCGGAACGGTGGGCGTCGGGGTCGGCGCGGTGGGCGTCGGGACCGGCGTCGTGGCCGTCGGGGTGGGCGCCGGCGTGGTGGGCTCGACGGTCGGTGCGACGGTGGGCTCGTCGGTCGGTGCGACGGTGGGCTCGTCGGTGGGTGCGACGGTGGGCTCGTCGGTGGGTGCGACGGTCGGCTCATCGGTCGGGGCGACCGTCGGCTCGTCGGTCGGGGCGACCGTCGGCTCGTCGGTCGGGGCCACCGTGGGCTCGTCGGTCGGTGCGACCGTGGGCTCCTCGGTCGGCTCGACGGCGGGTGACACGAAGTTCCGGATCACCGTGCTGCAGCGGACGATGCTGCCGGCGGCCGCGGATCCGTTGCACTGGTCGACGGGGACCTGGAGCGCCGAGGACGTGGTGGAGGACGTGGTCACGGTGCATTCGACCGTGCTGCCGCCGCCGTTGCCCGAGCCGTTGCACTGGGTGACGTCGGCATTCGTGGTGCTCGCGATGGGGGAGCAGTTGACGACGCTCCCGCCGCCCTGTCCGGATCCGATGCACTGGTTCACGGTGGCGGCGGTGTTCGTGCTCTCGCCGACGATGTTGTTGGTGATGTCGACCGTGCAGATGACGTTGCTGCCGCCGGCCGCGACCCCGTTGCACTGCTCGACCGCGTTAACGATGATCCCGTCACGCTGCAGCTCCGACGTGGTGCAGAGGGGTGCTCCGGCGGCACCCTGGCACACGGTCGTGGTGACGGTGGACGAGCCGACCTGCGTGGCGAGGTCGATGTCGTTGACGACCGTGACGTCGCATCGGACCTCGACGCCCGCGCCGGTCGGCGTGGAGTTGCACTGCGATGCGGTCTCGAGGGAGACGACGGCGGACGCGGATTGGACCTGGCCGGTCATGCCGACGACGGCGACGAGCGCGATGAGCGCTGCGCCCGCCGATGCGAGGAAGCGCCCGCGGAGGGAACGACGGGGACGGCGAGCGGGAATTGCGGTCCCGGGTGATGCGAGGTGTTTCGGCACGGTGCTCCTTGTTCTCGGCCAGCGTGCTCGTGCTCCCGCGACCGTGTCGCGACGGACGCGTGACGCGCGCGTGACGCGCGGCGCGGCGCGTCCTCCCGCCCGCTGTTCCCGGGGGTGCGGAATTCCTTACGGCGCACCTCGGAGACGACGAAGAGGGCCGATCCTGCGGCGGATCGGCCCTCTTCGTGATGCTGCGCGCGGTGCGCGCGTCGTGTCGCCTACTTGTTGGCGCGGTACTCCTCGAGCAGGTCGGCCGAGATGCGGCCGCGCTCGGAGACCTTGTGGCCGTGCTCGCGGAGCCACTCGCGGGCGGCGCCCAGGTCCTCCTTGGGCGCGCTGGAGGAGGAGCGGCGCGCGCCGGTGGAACGGCCGGTGGAGGCGCGGCCGACGCGGCGGGCGCGGTCGACGTAGGTGTCCAGCGCCTCACGGAGCTTCGCGGCGTTGGCGTCGCTCAGATCGATCTCGTAATTCACGCCGTCGAGCGCGAACGGGACGGTCTCGCCCTTTCCCTCTTCGATGACGACGCCGTCGATGTCGTCGACGAGTGTGGTGACAACCTTGCGAGCCACGTCTGTTCCTCTCATTGCGGATGGTGCATCAGATGATGCGGCGCTGGCCACGATACCCGTCTCGCCCGGGAAATCCGACATCGTGCGTGAATCGGCGACGGAAATCACCGGGAATGCCCGTGAATCCGCGGCGCGGCGGCCTCGCGAATCGTCTCCGCGTCCTCTCCGGGCGCATTCCGCCCCGTCCGGGGGTGCTGCCGGCCGTGTTTCCCGAGCGCGCACGCGGCGAACGGCGCGCATATCGCAGAGGAATGCCACGAGATCTCCCCACATATGGAATTACGCGGGGCGGACCACGAATGCGCGCGAGGGGATGCGCGAGGGCCCGCGGAGACCTGCTCCGCGGGCCCTCGTCGGCGCTCGACCCGGCGGGATCAGTAGTACTCGCCGTGGCGGTAGTCCCACGACGGGAACGACCGGGCGAGCGCCGACATGATGGTGTCCACCGCGAGGCCGCGGCGGATGAGCGTTGGGTTCGGGCTGACCGAGCGCGCGCCGCGCTGCTCGGGGATGAGCGCGCCGGACGCGTCGACCATGGAGACCATGACGCCCTGCTCGTGGCGGCTCGTCTCGTCGAGGCCCGGCTGGATGGACGCGACGTAGTCGTCGGCCGCGACGATCAGGTCGGCCTGCTGCTCGATGCGCTCGCCGATGCCCTCGACCCGGCCGCGGTTGCCCTTGCCGGACGGGTTGGCGGAGCTCGCGAAGGACAGGCGGCGGCTCTCCCACAGGCGCTCGGCGAGCTGCTCGGCGGGGCGGCCGAAGCGGATCACGAAGCAGCTGGTGCCGCGGCGGTCCATGGCGAGCTCGCCGGCGACCGCGTCGGGGATGAGGTGCTTCGCGTCCTCGCGCCACGGGAGGATGCAGCCGAGCAGCACGTCGGCGTCCCAGTGCTCCTGGTAGAAGGCGAGGATCTCGTCGTTCAGCACCGCGAGCTCCTGCAGCTGCTCGATGCTCGTGCAGAGCACCACGCCCGGCTTCTCGCGGTTGCGCTGCTTGGCGTCGAACTTGCGCTCGAGGCCCGTGCCGTCCGTGGTCATGAGGATGTAGCCGACCTTCGTGGCGGCCACGACGAGGCCTCCTGGCGCCTCGAGGGCCCGGGCGGCGCGCTCGTCGAGGGAGCCGTCCCAGGGGATCGTGCGGGTGGTGTCGGTCATGGGCGCGTGCCTCTCGTGCGTGTCGGGGTGGATCCGCCGGAGCGCACCTGCGTCGGGCCGGGGTGCGCTGCGCCGCGCGTGCGGCGGCTGAGCGGTGGGATCGACGGTAGGCGCGGTGCGGCGGCGGGGCGGGCGAGCGTCCACAGGGAGCGGCGGCCGCGGCCTCGAACGGGGGCTCCTCGCGGCCGGGGCGGCTGCCTAGCCTGAGGGCATGAGCGCTGCTGCCGGCTGGTACGACGACCAGGATCCCCGCTACGTCCGCTGGTGGGACGGCGCGCAGTGGACCGACCACGTGCAGCCGCGGCCCGACGCCGCGCCCCAGCCGACGGCGCCGACGCCGGAGCGGGATCCGGAGCCCGAGCCGTCCGCGTCCGCCGCGCCGCCCGTCGACCGCCTCTCGAAGCGCGAGGCCCGGGAGCGCGTCGCGCACGCCGAGGCGCACATCGCCCAGCTGGAGGACCTGATCCGGCGCCACGGCATGCGCGAGTACGCCGATGTGGACGACTACCGGCAGCGGGCGGAGGCGGAGGCCGAGGCGGCGCGGCGCACCGGGGCCGAGGCGGCGTCCGCGCTCGTCGCCGCGGCGCAGGAGGAACGCGACCGGATCCTGACGGAGGCCGGCGCGGTGCGCGCGCAGGCGGAGGCGGACGCGGGAGCGGTGCGCTCGCGGGCGGAGGCGGACGCCGGTGCGGCGCGTCTCCGAGCCGAGGCGGAGCTCCAGGCCGTCGACCAGGACGTGCACGAGCGGATCGAGGCCCGCCTGGCCCTCGACGCGGAGCTCGCGGCCGTACGTGCCGAGCTCGTGGAGGTGACCACGACGGCGGATCTGCAGAGCGTCGGCCTGTTCGACTACGACCACCCGGCGGAGACCTCGGCCGAGCTCGCGTCCCGGTTGGAGTCGCTGCGGTACACGATCAAGAACGCCGTCCGGGACAAGCGGGCGGTGACCGCGACGACCGGGTTCACGTTCAACGGATCCGAGTCCCAGGGGCGCCGGTTCGTGAGCGACATGTCGAAGGTGCTGCTGCGCGCCTACAACGCGGAGGCGGAGAACGCGCTGAAGGCGACGAAGGCCGGCAACCTCCACGTCGCGCAGACGCGGCTGACCCGGGCGGCCGAGCAGATCGCCCGGAGCGGCACGATGATCGACCTCCGCATCGAGGACGGCTACCACGAGCTGCGGCTCGAGGAGCTCCAGCTCGCGAGCGCGCACCTCCGCGTGCTGCAGGCGGAGAAGGAGATGGAGCGCGAGCGCCGGGCGGAGCTCCGCGAGCAGGCGAAGGCGTCCGCGGAGCTGCAGGCGGAGCACGACCGCCTCGACAAGGAGCGCGCCCACTACGCCGCGACCCTGGCGGCGCTGGAGAGCAAGGGCGACCTCGAGGGCGCGGCGCGCATGCGGGACCGGATCGAGGACGTCGACCGCGCGCTCGTGGAGGTCGACTACCGCGCGGCGAACGTGCGCGCCGGCTACGTCTACGTGATCTCGAACGTCGGCGCCTTCGGCGAGCGGATGGTGAAGATCGGCATGACGCGGCGGCTCGAGCCGATGGACCGGGTCGTCGAGCTCGGCGACGCGTCCGTGCCGTTCCGCTTCGACGTGCACGCCCTGTTCTTCGCGGACGACGCGGTGGGCGTCGAGGCGATGCTGCACCGGACCTTCGCGGATCACCGCGTGAACCGGATCAACCTCCGGCGGGAGTTCTTCTACGTCACGCCCGACGAGGTGCTCGACGCCCTGAAGGCGCATGCGGTCGAGATCGTCGAGTTCGACCTGCACCCGGCGGCGGAGGAGTACCGGGCCAGCCGTGCGCTCGACGAGGCCGCAGCGGCGCCGGCCGCCTGACGGTCCGCGCTACGCCTCCGCCGCCAGCACCGTGAAGCAGGCGAGGTGGAGGGCGAGGCGCGTCTCGGCGTC
Source organism: Clavibacter lycopersici (assembly GCF_003576405.1). Taxonomy (GTDB): domain Bacteria; phylum Actinomycetota; class Actinomycetes; order Actinomycetales; family Microbacteriaceae; genus Clavibacter; species Clavibacter lycopersici. The sequence goes on along the minus strand of NZ_QWGT01000079.1, from coordinate 6,522 downwards.
CTGGAGGTCGACCTGCAGGATGCGCTGCACCCGCTGGATCCGCTCGGTCACGGTGTTGCGGTGCACCGCGAGGATCGAGGCGGTCTCCCGTGGTCACGGCGACGTCCGCCACCCGCTGCACGACGCGGAAGCCGAGCATCACGACCGCGGGGAGGATGAGGCCGAACGCGAGCGACCGCGCCCACACCGGCAGCCACGGCATGATCGAGTCGAGGCCGGACGCGGAGACGCCCGAGTGGATCTCGAACCGGCCGATGAGGCCGATGCCGAACGCCAGGCCGATGAGCGCCGGGCCGTCGTCCCCGGAGCCCGTCCAGCGGGACGGGATCGAGGCCGTCAGCCCCTCGCGCTGCCCGATGAGGCCCATGCAGATGCGGACGACCCCGAGGATGACGGCGCCGATGGTGGCCGCCCGGAAGCTCGCATAGCGTCGTGTCGGGGGTGTGAAGGTGGCGGACGCCGTGCCTCGTGGACCTCGTCGACCCCGCCGTCAGCCCGAAATGGGGCCACCGGCACCTCCATGAGCACGCATCGACATCCGTATCGTCGGCATCACCGAGACGAGGGAGTCCCCATGGAATTCGCCGAACGACTGGCCGCCCTGGCCCTGAAGGTCCGCAACCAGCGCGAGGCCATCCAGACGGAGGAGGCCACGAAGAACGCGTTCATCATGCCGTTCATCTCCACGATCCTCGGATACGACGTCTTCAACCCCCTCGAGGTGGTCCCCGAGTTCACTGCGGACCTCGGCCTGAAGAAGGGCGAGAAGATCGACTACGCGATCATGCGCGAGGGCGAGGTGCAGATCCTCATCGAGTGCAAGAAGTCGACGGAGCCGCTCAAGATCGAGCACGCGTCGCAGCTCTTCCGCTACTTCGCCGTGACGAACGCGCGCATCGCGGTGCTCACGAACGGCGAGGTCTACCACTTCTACACGGACCTCGACGCGCCGAACCGCATGGACGAGAAGCCGTTCCTGGTGCTGGATCTCGCGGACATCGACGAGACCCTTCTGCCCGAGCTGATGAAGCTCACCAAGGACGTGTTCGACCTCGACTCGATCATCAGCGCGGCGGGCGAGCTCAAGTACGTCGGGGCGCTCAAGCGCGCGATCGCGGCGGAGTTCCGCGAGCCGACCACGGAATGGGTGAAGCTCCTCACCCGTCGCGTGTACGACGGGTCGTTCACGGAGAAGGTGCGCGAGCAGTTCACGACGCTCGTCGCCAAGGCGTCGAAGCAGTACCTGAACGAGCAGGTGAACGACCGCCTGAAGACGGCGCTCGGCGCGCCCGCGTTCCCGTCGGCGCCGACCGCGGCCTCGGCCGACGTGATCACGAGCGAGGAGGTCGTGGAGGCGGACCTCGACCGCGACACCGAGATCGAGACGACGCTGGAGGAGCTCGAGGGCTACCAGATCGTCAAGGCCATCGCCTGCAGCGAGGTGAAGCCGCAGCGCGTGGTGCACCGGGACGCGAAGTCGTACCTCGCGATCCTCCTCGACGACAACAACCGCAAGCCCATCGCCCGCCTCCACTTCAACGGCAAGAAGCAGAAGTACCTGGGGCTGTTCGACGCGCACAAGGTCGAGACGCGCCACCCGATCGGGTCGCTCGACGAGATCTACGCGCACGCGGACACGATCCGCGAGGCCATTCGCGTGCACGCGGGCGACGCGGTCGGGGCCTAGCCCCCGCCGGAGACGCGAGGTGCGGCGTCAGACGCCCAGAGCCGCCCCGATCTCCGGGAACTCCACCGCGACCACCCGCCACAGCACCTCCATGTCCGTCCCGTCGTAGTCGTGCGCGAGGAAGTTCCGCACAGCGCGGATGCCCCTCCAGTCGACCTTCGGGTGCTCGTCGCGGAACGACGCGGGCAGCCGGCCGGCCGCCGTCGACAGGTCCACGACGAGCGATCGGGCGATCCGTCGTTGCTCGTCGTCGTCAGGGTCGGTGAACCGCGCATGCCCGCGGTTCGCCACGCGTCGAGCGGAGGCGGCGAACCGGGCGATGTCGGCGAGCAGGCTCGGGATCCGCTCCTCGTCGCGCATCAGAGGGTGACGGCCTCGGCGAGGATGCGGTCCATGACCGGCCCCGTTCCGCGGTCGGAGACGACGTCGACGTGGATGCCCAGCAGCTCCGCGACCTCATCCATGAACGCCGCGAGGTCGAACAGCGAGGCGTCGGGGGCGGGGTGCACGAGGAGGTCCACATCGGACCCCGCGCGGGCCTCTCCTCGTGCGACCGATCCGAACACGCGCACGTCGCTGAGACGCCGACGCGCGGCCACCTCCAGGATCGGCTCGCGTGCCGCTCGGACCCGGTCGAGCGACGGGATCCCCAGCGCGGCGCGAAGGCGTGCCAGCGTCTCCGCGGACGGCTGCCGGCGTCCGCTCTCGTAGGCGGCGATGTTGGGCTGCGGCACATCGGCGAGCGCGGCGAGCTCACGTTGGGACAGCGCGGCGAGACGGCGGAGGCGCTGCAGCTCCTCGCCGACGGAGGCATCGCTCATGGCCGTGATGATAGCGGGTCGATATCGCGAAGCGGAGGGTGCCCCTGGAGGGACTCGAACCCCCAACCCTTTCCTTAGGACGGAACTGCTCTTCCATTGAGCTACAGAGGCTGACCGGCCCATGGTAGCGGAGGCCCGCCCACGCGGCCGAGGCGCGGCCGCTCCGCGACGAGCCGGGCGACGATCGCCGACGGGTGCCGCAAATCCGGCCCCGCGCCGCCCCGCCTGCCGGTTTCCCCACCCGCCGCGTCGTACTGTTGCCGGGTGTGGCGTGCCAATGAACGATCCGACGACGACGACGACCTGCTCTCCGGGTTCGCCGCCGAGCCTCTTGAGGACCCCCACGTGAATGCTTCCCACAACAGCACCAGCCCCCACGACCTCCGGGTCGGCGACGTGCACCTGGGGAGCGCCAACGTGGCCGAGCCCCGCTGGCGCGAGTGGCGCGAGCAGCTCGCCGCCATCGGCGGCACCTCTCCTCTCCTCCACTTCGTGGACGCGCCGGGCTCGCGCATCGAGTTGAGCACCACGCACCCGGGCGGCCTCGCGCAGTTCATCACGGGCAAGACGACGCTGCTGTCGTCCCTGATCCGCGACGAGCTCGCGCTGCGCAGCGCCCGCAAGGCCGCGAACCGCATCACCCAGAAGGGCATCGAGCTGGTCTCCGCCCGGGGCATCGAGTCGATCCACCTGGCCATCGGCCTCGCCGAGTGGCGCTTCGCCGACGAGCAGTTCCGCGCGCCCGTGCTGCTGCGCCCGCTCGCGATCCGCCGCCACGGCAGCGACTACGAGGTGCGCCTCAAGGGCCAGCCCTTCCTCAACCCGGCGCTCGCGCGTGCGCTCGAGGAGCAGTTCCAGATCACGCTCGACGCCGACTCGTTCGTCGCGCTCGCGGTGCAGAACGGCGCGTTCAAGCCGCAGCCGGTCATCGACCGCCTGCGCGGACTCACCTCGCACCTGCCCGCGTTCGCCGTGCAGCCGCGCCTCGTCGTCTCCTCGTTCGCCGAGGTGGGCCGTGCGCTCGCCGAGGACGCGGCGGACCTCGAGCACCTCGTCATCGACGCCATCGCCGGCAACCCCACCGCGAAGTGGGGCGTGGGCGAGGCGTACGCGCCCGTGGACCCGATCCCGCAGGACCAGCGCCCGCCCGTCACCGACACCCTGCTGCTCGACGCGGATCCCGAGCAGGAGTACGTCATCGCGCAGATCAACGCGGGCAACTCGCTCGTGGTGACGACGCTCCCCGGCACGGGCGGCACGCAGACCATCGTCAACTCCATCGGCTGCCTCGTCGCGCAGAACAAGCGCGTGCTCGTCGTGAGCCCGCGGGCGTCCTCGCTCAAGGGCATCGGCCAGCGCCTCGCCGACGTCGGCCTCCCCGGCCTCGCGGTCGCGCCGAAGTCGCTGAAGCGCGACGTGGTGCAGTCCATCGTCCGAAACGAGAAGGCGGCTCCCGCGCAGACCGCCGAGGTCGACGACGCGCTCGTGCGCCTGCGCCACGTGCTGCTCGACTACCGCTTCGCGCTCGGCCGCCCGGACAGGGACCTCGGCGTCTCCGTGCTGGACGCGCTGGGTGAGCTGTCCCGCCTCGCCCTCCTGCCGGATCCGCCTGCCACCACCGCGCGCCTCACCCGCGACGCCGTGGTCGCCATCGCGCACGACCGCGCGAGCGCCGCCGCCTCCCTCGTCAAGGCCGCGAGCCTCGGCGAGTTCCGCTACGGACCCGGCGACTCGCCCTGGTACGGCGCGAACTTCCCCACGAGCGCCGCCGCGACCCACGCGCACGACCTCGCGAAGTCGCTGTCCGCCGAGGGCCTGCCGCGCCTCCTCGAGCGCGCCGACGAGCTCATCGGCCAGACCCGCATGCGGGCCTACAAGTCGATCGACGAGCTCGGCGTCTACCTCCGCCTCCTCCTCGACGTGCGCGAGACGCTCGACAAGTTCCAGCCCGTGGTGTTCGACCGGTCGCTCAGCGAGATCATCGCGGCCACCGGATCCCGCCGCGACGCCCCCGAGATGACGAGCATCACGCGCCGTCGCCTCCGCAAGCTCGCGCGCGAGTACGTGCGCCCCGGCGTCCACATCTCCGACATGCACGAGAGCCTCAAGGCCATCCAGAAGCAGCGGATCCTGTGGCAGCGCTACGTCGCGGTCGGCTCCACGCCCGAGGTGCCGCGCGGCATCTCGGACGTGCACGTGCGCTACCAGGAGGTCGCCGCCGACCTCAAGGTGCTCGACGAGCCGCTGAGCATGCTCACCCGCCCGACGCCGCTCGGCGAGCTCCCCGTCGACGAGCTGCGCGAGAAGGTCGCCCAGCTCGCGGAGGACAGCGAGGTGCTCCAGAACCTGCAGGAGCGCACGTCCCTCCTGGCGGAGCTGCGCCGCCTCGACCTCGACCCGCTGCTCCGCGACCTCTCCGACCGGCACGTGCCGCAGGAGGCCGTCGCCGCCGAGCTCGAGCTGGCCTGGTGGCAGTCCGTGCTCGAGCAGATGCTCGCGGGCGACAAGGCCCTCCTCAACGCGAACACGAGCGTGCTCGACCGGCTCGAGTCCGACTTCCGCCTCGTCGACGAGGCGCACGCCACCGCCAGCGCGGGCCTGCTCGCGTGGCAGCTCGCGGAGACGTGGAAGATCGGCGTGGTCGACTGGCCCGAGGAGGCGCACCACCTGCGCCAGCTGCTCGGCGGATCCGCCCCCGTCGACGCCGCGGCCCTCCACCACTCCGCGCCCCACCTCTCCCGCACCATCGCGCCGGTCTGGCTCGCGTCGCCCTACGAGGTGCCCGCGATCACCGACGAGATGCCGTTCGACGCCGTGTTCCTCGTGGACGCCGGCGCGATGACGCTCGCGGAGGCCCTCGGCGGCATCCGGCGCGGCAAGCAGACCGTCGTGTTCGGGGATCCCGTCACCCAGACGCCGTCGCCGTTCACCATCGCGGTCGTGCCGCAGCCCGAGCGCTCGACCCCGCAGCTCGCGGACGACGACTCCACGCTCGAGGAGCGCCACGCCGACTCCGCGCTCGCGCGCCTCGGCGAGCTGCTCCCCACCCTCTCCCTCACGCGCAGCTACCGCGCGGGCGGCGAGGACCTGGCCGAGCTCGTCAACCGCCGCTTCTACGGCGGCCGGATCCAGTCCCTCCCGTGGGCGGGCACGTTCCTCGGCCACGGCAGCCTGTCGCTCGACTTCGTCGCCGACGGCCACGGCATGCCGGATGAGGACACCGGCGCCGTCGAGAGCGTCGACGCCGAGGTGATCCGCGTCGTGGAGCTCGTGCTCGACCACGCGAGCCACCGTCCGCGCGAGTCGCTCATGGTCATCACCGCGAGCGCCCGGCACGCCGTGCGCGTGCAGCAGGCCGTCCTCCACGCGGCCGCCAAGCGCAGCGACGTCACCGAGTTCTTCATCGGCGACCGCGCCGAGCCGTTCATGGTCGCGACCCTCGAGCAGTGCGTCGCGCAGAGCCGCGACCGCGTGATCTTCTCGGTCGGCTACGGCCGCACCCCGCACGGCCGCGTGCTGTCGAACTTCGGCGCCCTCGCGGCGCCCGGCGGGGAGCGCCTGCTCGCCGTCGCGATGACGCGCGCCCGCCGCTCGATGGTGGTCGTCTCCTGCTTCCAGCCCTCGGACATCGACCAGGACCGGATGAAGCACGGCATCGTCGCGCTGGCCCAGATCCTCTCGGAGGCGGAGGCCCGCTTCAAGGAGGACCCGATCCCGGACGACGGCGACGCCATGCTGGTGGACCTCGCCCGCCGCCTCGAGGGTCTCGGCCTCGCGCCCGCCCTCGGGCACCGCGACAAGCTCGGGCTCGTCGCGTCCTACGGCGGTCGTGCGATCGCGATCGAGACGGATCCGGTCGTCAACCAGACGAGCCTCCGCGAGTCGCTGCGCCTGCGCCCCGAGATGCTCAAGCGGCTCGGCTGGCACTACCTCCGAGTGCACTCCTTCGAGCTGTTCGCGGATCCGGACGCCGTCGCCCGCCGCATCGCCACCGCCCTCGGCGCGATCTCGGAC
>NZ_QWGT01000078.1 GCF_003576405.1 Clavibacter lycopersici | reverse complement strand
TGGGCGTCGGGACCTTCGACGCGCGCGGCGACCTCGTCGCGTGGGGCGGCGTGCCGGTGCGCGGTCCGCGGCTCGAGCTGTGGCGCGCGCCCACCGAGAACGACCGCGGGGCGGGCCAGGGATCCTACGAGCTGGCCGAGCCGGAGCTCACCGGCGGACGCGGCGCCGAGGAGACGCCGCCGTCGGCGGACCGCTGGCGCGAGCGCGGCCTGCACCGGCTCACCCACCGGCTGCTCGGGATCACCCGCACGGCCGGCGGCCTGGAGCGGCGCGTGCGCGTGCAGGCCGCGCACTCGGGCGCGGGCGTCGACGTCGCCTTCCGCTGGACCGCGACCGACCGCGGGCTCCTGCTCGCGACCGAGGTCGTGCCGTTCGGCGTCTGGGACTGCACCTGGCCGCGGGTCGGCGTGCGGATCGACCTGCCCGGCGCGCTCGCCGAGCACCCGGTCGCCTGGCACGGCACGGGGCCGGGGGAGTCCTACCCCGACAGCCGCACGGCCGTGCGCGTCGGCCGGTTCGCGTCGAGCGTCGACGGGCTCGCCGTCGCCTACGCCCGCCCGCAGGAGACGGGCCACCGGCCGGGGCTGCGCTCGCTGGTGATCGGCGACGGATCCGCGACCCCGCTCACCGTCACGACCGTGCCCGATGCCGCGGGCCACCGAGCCGGCTTCCAGCTCTCCCGCTGGACCCCGCAGCAGATGACCGACGTCGGCCACCCGCACGAGCTGCCGGCCCCCGACGGCCTGCACCTCTTCCTCGACGACGCCCAGCACGGCCTCGGATCCCGCGCGTGCGGCCCCGACGTGCTCCCGCGCCACGCGCTCTGGCCGTCGCTGCGCACGTGGGAGGTGCTGCTGGGGTAGCCCGGCGGCCGATGTCGGTGGTCGGCGCTTCACTGCGTGCACGGTCACCGATCCCGCTCTCTCCGTCGCCGGTTACGACGAGGCGCTCCGCGATCTGAAGGGAAGCGTCCGATCAGCGCGGCTCGTCGCGCAGCGCCGGGTCAACACCGAACTCGTGCTGCTGTACTGGAGGATCGGGGCGACGCTGAATAGGCACGTGCAGCGCCATCGGTGGGGCAGCGCCGTCATGACGCGGGTGGCGGACGACCTTCGTCGCGAGTTCCCCGACATGAGGGGTTTCTCCGCCAGGAACCTCTTCTACATGCGCGCGCTCGCGCGCGCGTGGCCCGATGAGGCGAAAGTGCAACGATCCGTTGCACTATTGCCGTGGGGCCACGTCGTCACCCTCGTCGAGCGCCTGGATGCGCAAGCGGATCGTGATTGGTACGCCTCCCGCAGCCTCGAGCACGGTTGGTCCCGGAACGTCCTCGAGCACCACATCCGGACGCGGCTCCACGAGAGGTCGGCGAGCGCTCCCACGAACTTCGACCGGGCACTGGGCGCCGAGCAGTCGGACCTCGCACGTCAGCTGACGAAGGACCCCTACGTGCTCGACTTCCTGGCCGTCGACGGCGACGCGGCGGAACGCGAGCTCGAGCGGGCGCTCGTCGACCGCATCATCGACACCCTGCGGGAGCTCGGCGAGGGGTTCGCGTTCGTCGGCAGGCAGGTGCACTTCGAGGTCGATGGTGACGACTTCCATGTCGACCTCCTGTTCTTCCACGTCGAGCAGCTGCGCTACGTCGTCATCGAGCTGAAGACGGGCCGGTTCCGTCCGGAGCAGCTCGGGCAGCTCGGCTTCTACGTCGCGCTGGTCGACGATCGGCTGCGCCGGCCACACCACGCGGACACCGTGGGCCTGCTGCTCGTGGCGGGGAAGACGGATGCGGTGGTGCGGTACTCGCTGGCCGGGCAGCGAGCGCCGGTCGCCGTGTCCAGCTACGACCTCCTGCCCGAGGCCGAGCGAGCCGCCCTGCCATCCGAGGCCGTGCTCGCCCGGGCTGTCCGGGATCCGCGCGAGCGTCGGACGCCCGGGTGACGCCCATGCTCCGACGCTATGCTCCATGCGCACGCATGGAAGTGATCCGTGCGAGAAGGAGCACCACATGAGCACCACGTACCGCGTCGGCTACCTCGTCGGCAGCCTGTCGTCCACCTCCATCAACCGGGCCCTGTCGCTCGCGCTGAAGCGCCTCGGCGCGCAGGCCGGCCTCGAGCTCACCGAGATCCCGATCCAGCCGCTGCCCTTCTACAGCGCGGACATGGACGGCGACTACCCCGAGGTCGCGAACGAGTTCAAGGCCGCCATCGCGGACGCCGACGCGATCATGATCGTCACGCCCGAGTACAACCGCTCGGTGCCCGGCGTGCTGAAGAACGCGCTCGACTTCGCGAGCCGCCCCTACGGCGAGAACGCGTTCCAGGGCAAGCCCAGCGCGGTCATCGGCACGTCCATCGGCGCGGTCGGCACGGCCGTCGCGCAGCAGCACCTCCGCAGCATCCTGTCGTTCCTCGCGTCGCCCGAGCTGTCGCAGCCCGAGGCGTACATCCAGACCACCGAGGGCCTCATCTCCTTCGAGGGCGAGATCTCGAACCAGGGCACCGAGGAGTTCCTCCTCACCTGGCTGCGGGCGTTCCACGCGCACATCGAGCGCAACCTGCAGGCCGTCTCCGCGTAGCGGACGCGATGCACGACGCGGGGCCCGGGCGCATCGTCCGGGCCCCGCGTCGTCGCCGGCTCAGCGGCGGAGCTGGATCCCGAGCACGTCCCGCGTGCGCCCGCCCGGCACCGCGTGCACCGACACCGCGATCGCGCCTGCGGGGGATCCGGCGCGCATGGCGTCGGTGATCCGCACGTCGAGCGCGTCGTCGTCGGCCTCGCCGCCGGGCTCGCGCGGATCCGCCTCCGCCTCGACGCAGCCGACTCGGATCGACTGGCCGACGGTGGCGGCCGGCGGCCCGTCGGCCAACGCCTCGCCCGCCTCGCCCGCCTCGCGCCGCAGCCGCACGCGCACGACGGTCGCCGTGCCGGCGGGATCCCGCAGCTCGTAGGAGAACCAGCCGGTCGCGCTCCGCCAGTGCACGCCGTCGGCGCCGCCCGCGCGCGTGCCCTCGCCGCGGAAGCCGTGGTCCACCTCGGGCTGCTGCTCGCCCGCGATCACCTCGTCGACCACGTCGTCGTCGGTCCCGGCCGCGTCCATCGCGCGCAGCTCGGCGACGCGCGCGACGGGGTCCGCGCCCGTGGGCCAGACCAGCGTGTGCCGCTCGTCGTGGATCCCCGCGAACGGCTCGAGCGCGACCTGCACCCGCTCGCCGTCCCGCCACGCGTCGAGCCGGAACGCGAGCGCGGAACGGTCGACGAGCGTCACGGCATCGGCGGGGTCGTCCGCCGTGATCACGGGCGTCCGCTCCAGCGGCACCTTCGGCGCGGGCGTCACGTGGCCCATGCGCGAGTCCTCCGCGAGCGATCCCGCGATCCCGTCCCGCCCGTCGCGCGAGGCGAGCGCGACGGGGCCGTACCGGAACGAGGTCCACGCGGATCCGTCGGGCAGGCCCTCCGCGCGCACCTCCATGCCCAGGCGCACGGTCACGACGGTCGTGCCCGACCACGTGCGGCGGACCGACGCGTACGCGGCACCGGGCACCACGGCCACCGGATCGCCGTCGACCTCCACCTCCATCGACGTCGCCCACCCGGGCCGCCGCAGCCGGAGCTCGAGCTCGGCCTCCGCGTCGGCCTCGACGGCCACCGTCACCCGCCCGTCCCGCGCCACGTCGCCGTCGATCCGCGCCCGGATCCCGCGCTCGGCCCAGTCCAGCTCGGCCGGCACGTACAGGTCCACCAGCAGCGCGTCGTCGCCCGCGTGCGCGAACACCTGCTCGCCGTAGCGCGCGTGGTTCTCCATCCCGGTGCCGACGCAGCACCACATCGACTCCTCCGCCACCGAGTACACGCGGTGGTGCGCGGGCCGGAGCGAGGTGAAGTAGACGAGCCCGCCGTGCTCGGGGTGCTGCGTGGAGAGGACGTGGCCGAGCGTCGTGCGCTCGACCTGGTCGAGGATCGCCGCATCCCCCATGCGCTCGAACCGCAGCCGCGCGAGCTCGAGCATGTTGTAGCTGTTGCAGGTCTCCGGGCCCTGCTCGTCGAGCACCATGGGCGCGAAGTCGCGCGACGGGTGGAAGTGCTCACGCACGCTGTTGCCGCCGATCACGACGCTGCGGCGGTGCACGACCGAGTCCCAGAACGCGTCGGAGGCCGCGAGCAGGCGCGCGTCGCCCGTCATGCGGCCGAGGCGCTCGAGGCCGATGACCTTCGGGATCTGCGTGTTGGCGTGCAGCCCGTCGAGCCCGTCGAGCTCGTCGCGGCCGGCGGCGAGCGCATCCACGAGGGCGCGCTGCGCGAACCGGCGCGCCTCGGCGAGCAGGTCGGCGCGGCCCGTGATCCCCGCGAGCGTCGCGAACGCGTCGCACATCCCGCCGTGCTCGGTCGCGAGCATCCCCTCGAACGCGTCGTCGTCGAGGTGCGCGGAGACGCCGAGCCACCAGTCGGCCATGCCCTCGGCCAGCCGCAGAGCGCGGGCGGATCCCGTGTGCTCGTGCGCGTCGAGCAGCCCGCCGAGCGTCTTGTGCAGGTTGTAGAGCGGCACCCACCTGCCCTCGAGGTCGAAGGTGTCCGCCTCGATCCGGCCCTCCGCGATGATGCGGCCGAACTCGCGCCCGTCGGGCACGCCGCCGAGCCAGCCGTCGCCGGCCGCGTCCTGGCAGCGCTCGAGGACGTCGAGCATGTGCTCGAGCCGCGGCAGGAGGCGCGGGTCGCCCGTGGCGGCGTGCAGCTGCGCGAGCGCGGAGAGGTGGTGGCCGCCGATGTGGCCGTCGAGCCCGATCGACTCCCAGCTGCCGTAGCTCGGCACGGGGGAGTCGAGCCCCGCCTCCCGGAGGTAGGGCGCGAGCAGTCGGTCGGGATCCATGCGCAGCACGTACTCGACGTCGGTCAGCTGCGCGTGCCGGAGCGGTCCGTCGCCGAGGCGGACGGCGGAGAGCGGGAAGCCCTGGACGGCGGCGATCACGGCGGCATGCGCGGCGGCGGGGAGTGCGGTCATCGGGATCCTCGGCTCTCGGGGTGCGGGCGCGGCGGCGGTGCCGTGCCCGGATCGACCCGCCCTCGAGGGGCAGCACGCATGCCCTTGACGGGCAGTACATCGATGCACATAATCTAGTACAACGATGTAGAAGGCGCCATGGCGGCGCGTGCGGCCCTCCGGCCGAGCCCCTCGGGGCCGACACGTCACGGACACGAGGAGCGCGATGAAGCGGACCACGACGAGGCTGGGCGCCGCGGCGACCCTCATGATCACGGGCCTCGCGCTCACCGGATGCTCCGCGGGAGCGGGCGACGCCGACGACGGCACCGTCACGCTCTGGATCCGCGACTACGAGAAGGCGCTCGTCGAGCCGCTCGCCGAGGCGTACAACGCCACGCACGAGACGCAGGTCGAGATCACGCTCGTGCCGTCGCCCAGCTACGTGCAGAAGCTCGCGACCTCCATCGCGGGCGGCGATCCGCCGGACGTGGCCGCGCTCGACCTCGTCTTCACGCCGTACTTCGCGCAGGCCGGCGCGCTGGTCGACATCACCGACCGCGTCGACGCGCTCGGCTACGCCGACGACTTCAGCCCCGCGCACGCGTCCGTCTCGGTGTTCGACGACCGCACCTACGCCGTGCCGTTCACGGGCGACGCGTCGGTGCTCTTCTACAACAAGACGCTCTTCGCCGAGGCCGGGCTCGACCCGGAGGATCCGCCGTCGACGCACGCGGAGATCCGCGCCGCCGCGAAGGCGATCACCGCGCTCGGCGGCAGCACCTACGGCTACTCCATCCCCGGCGCGTGCGGCGGCTGCCTCATCTTCGGCTTCACGCCGCTCATCTGGGGAGGCGGCGGCGACGTGCTGTCGGACGACGGCCGCACGGCCACGCTCGACAGCCCGGAGGTCACGGAGGCGCTCGAGCTGATGCGCGGGATGTGGACCGACGGCAGCATGCCGTCGCTCGCCCGCACCGACGCCGGCCCGAACACCGCGACCGCGTTCCAGCAGGGCACGGTCGGCATGATCGCCGACGGCACCGCCACCATGGGCTCGCTCGTCGCGGGCGGGACGGTCGACTTCGGGGTCACCCCGCTGCCCGGGAAGGACGGCGGATCTGCGTCCTTCGGCGGCGGCGACACCCTCACCATCCTCGAGGGGTCGCGGAACGTCGACGCGGCGTGGGAGTTCGTCGAGTGGGCCACGGGCGAACAGGCGCAGACGATCCTCGCCGAGCAGTCGGTCGTGCCCATCCGCACCGACCTCCTCGACGAGGTCTACGTGCCGCAGGATCCGCGCTACGCCGTCTTCGCGGACGCGCTCCGGGTCGGCCACGTGCCGTTCAGCCCGGTCGAGAACGAGCTGTTCAACGACAACAACGGGGTCTGGGTCAACCTGATCTCGCAGTCCGTGTTCGGCGGCGGGATCCCGGAGGCGCAGCGCGAGGCCCAGGCCGAGGCGCAGCGCATCCTCGACTCCGTCGTCTACGTCGAGGAGGACGAGAAGTGACCGCACCCGTGATCACCCGGCTGGAGGGCGCCGTCGCGTCCCCGGCCCGCAACGCGGTGCGCGGCCGCGGCGGCATGGCGAGGAGGCGGCGCCGCACCGGGATCCTCCTGGTGCTGCCCGCCCTCGTGATGCTCGTGACGTTCTTCATCTGGCCGCTGATGCGCACCATCGCGATGAGCACGTACACCTGGCCGCTGCTCGGCAACCGCGCCTTCACCGGGCTCGCCAACTACGTCGAGGCGTTCCAGGACGCCGCGTTCCTCGAGGCGGTCGGGTTCACGCTGGTCTACACGGCGATCGTCACCCCGGTGCTGCTCGTGATCGGCCTCGTGCTGGTGCTGCTCATCCAGCGGCGCACCCGCACGGCGCGGATCTTCCAGTCGATCTTCTTCCTGCCCGTGGTCGTCGGCCTCGCCTCCGCGAGCTACCTCTTCCTCTTCATGTGGCAGCCGGTGATCGGGCCGACGATGAAGGCGCTCGCCGGGATCGGCCTGCTCGACGTGTCGACCAACATGTTCGGCGGGCAGGTGACCGCGTTCCTCGTGGTCGTGAGCATGGTCGCGTGGAAGTCCGCGGGGCTGCAGATGCTGCTCCTGCTCTCCGGCTTCCAGTCGATCCCGCAGGAGGTGAACGAGGCGGCGGAGGTGGACGGATCCACGCGCTGGCAGCGGTTCTTCTACATCACGCTGCCGCTGCTGCGGCCGACGCTCGCGCTCGTGCTGGTGTTCAGCGTGGCCGGATCCCTGCTGGCGTTCGACCAGTTCTACATCATGACCGCGGGCGGGCCCGACAACGGCACCATCACGGCGGTCTACGAGATCTACCGCTCCTCGTTCATCCGGCTCGACCTCGGCTACGGGGCCGCGCTCTCCATCATCCTCATGGTCGTCCTCGGCCTCGTCAGCGCAGCCCAGATGCTGCTCCTCCGGAACTCGGACCACTCATGAGCACACAGGCCCCCGCCCGCCCCGCATCCTCCGCCCCCGCCGACGGCGCGTCCCCGCATCGCGAGGTGCGCAGCCGCGACGCCCGCGGCCTCGGCGCCGTCCGCGCCTCCATGCCGCGCCTCGCCTGGTACGTCGCGTGCGGCTGCGTCGCGCTCCTCTTCCTCTACCCGCTCGGGATCATGCTCGGCACCGCGCTCACCGCGCAGGACGGCTCGATCGGCTTCGGCAACGTGCAGCGGCTCCTCACGCCGACCGGCGGGCTCGACCTCGTGACGAGCCTCCGCAACAGCGTCTTCGTGTCGCTGCTGGTGACGGCGATCACGATCGTGGTCTCGACCCTGGCCGGCTACGCGTTCGCGCGCCTGCCGTTCCGGGGGAGCGACGTGGTGTTCTTCGTGGTGCTGATCACGTTCATGATCCCGTTCCAGGCGATCATCACGCCGCTGTTCCTGACGCTCATCGAGCTCGACCTCGACAACAGCCTCGTCGGCCTCGCGCTCGTGCTGGCCACCTTCAACCTGCCGTTCGGGATCTTCCTCATGCGGAACTCGTTCGCCGCGGTGCCCGCGAGCCTCGAGGAGGCGGCGCTCATCGACGGGAACACGCCGCTGCAGGCGATGCGCCGGGTGATGCTGCCCATCGCGATCCCCGGCATCGTGTCGACCGCGCTCCTCACCTTCTTCTCGGCGTGGAACGACTTCTTCGCGACGCTGATCCTCATCACCGACCAGAGCCTCTACACGCTGCCGGTGAGCCTCAACATCCTCTCGGCGGGCCAGAACAACTCGGTCGACTGGGGTCTGATGCAGACGGGCGTCGCCGTCACGGTGCTGCCGTGCGTCGTGCTCTACCTGCTGCTGCAGCGCTACTACGTGGCCGGCCTCATCAGCGGCGCCGTGAAGTAGGGCCGTCGTGGCCGGCTGCGGTCGTCGCATCCGTGACAGGGTGGGCCGATGACCGACCTGGATACGCGCGTGGACCGCATCGAGAGCGAGCTCGCGATCCGTCGCCTGGCGGCGGAGTACTGCCACGGTGCGGACGAGCGCGATCTCGACCGGTTCCTCGCGGTGTGGGCGCCGGACGCGGTGTGGCAGGTCGGCGACGACGCGGGGCACGAGGGCCATGTCGCGATCGCACGGGTGGTCCAGGCGCAGTGGGCCACGTTCCCGCAGTACGTCCACTGGACCACCAACCACACCGTCTGGATCGACGGCGACGATGCCCGCGGCGAGTGCGACGTCGCCACCACCGTGCGCCTGCGTTCCGGTCGGTGGGTGAGGAAGGGCGGGACCTACCGGGACGAGTACCGCCGCGTCGACGGGCAGTGGCTCATCGCCCGCCGGCACGCCCTCGGATACGACATCGATCCCCGGCCGGACGAGAGCGAGACGCGCTTGAGGTTCGACGGCGGCTGACGATCGTCCGAGCGGCGGCGGCGGCGGCTCCGTCGCCCGAGCCCTGGCGCCCGGCGTGCGAGGCTGGGCGCTGTGCGCGCCGGCCCGCCGAGGGTCGGCGATCGAGTGCGACACGAGGGGGAGCGCATGGCGGCCACGATGAGCGACGTCGCGAAGGCCGCGGGCGTCTCCATCAAGACCGTCAGCAACTTCTTCAACGGCTACCCGTACATGCGCGACGAGACGCGCGCGCGCATCGAGGCGGCCGTCGCCGAGCTCGGATACCGGATGAACGTCTCGGCCAGGAACCTGCGATCCGGCCGCTCGCGCATGATCGCGCTCGTGATCCCCGAGCTCGACAGCGCGTACCTGGCGCCGCTCGCGCAGGACGTGATCGACGCGGCCGACGAGCTCGGCCTCAGCGTGCTCGTCGAGACCACGGCCGGGCGGCGCGACCGCGAGATCGGCGCGCTCTCGGGCCTGCACCGGCAGGTGCTCGACGGCGTGATCTACGAGCCGCTCGCGCTGCACCAGGAGGACGCGGGCCTCATCGACCTGAACGTGCCGCTCGTGATGATCGGCCAGCGCTTCCTCGAGGGCCTCGCCGACCAGGTGCTCATCGCCGACCGCGACGCCGCGCGCGCCGCGGTCGCGCACCTCGTCGAGACGGGCAGGCGCCGGATCGCGCTCATCGGCGTGCGCGACGCGGACGAGCCGTCGGGATCCGCGCTCCGGCAGCGCGGCGCGGAGGACGCGCTCGCCGCGGCCGGCATCCCCGTCGACCCGCGCCTCCAGGTGGATCCCGGCCCCTGGCGCCGCGAGTCCGGCGCCGCCGCGATGGCCCGCCTGCTCGATGACGGCGTCGAGCTCGACGCGGTCTTCGGCTTCAACGACTCGCTCGCGCTCGGCGCCCAGTGGATGCTGCAGGAGCGCGGCCTCCGCGTGCCCGAGGACGTGGCCGTCGCTGGCCTCGACGACACGGCCGACTCCCGCTTCGCGCAGCCGCCGCTCACCACGGTCTCGCCGGGCCGCCGCGCCATCGCGCGCCGGGCGGTCGAGATGCTCGCCGAGCGGATCGAGCGCGGCGCCGACGCGGGCGCGTTCCGCACCGAGACCATGGGCTTCGAGCTGCTCGTGCGCGGGTCGACGGTGGCGCGCGGGCGCTGACGCGGGGCCCGCGCGCTCACGCCGGGGAAGCCGGTCGAGCCCGCGGGTGAGGTAAGGCTATGCTTACCCGCGGCCCGGGCTCCCCGCCGGGTCACCGCCGGCCTCGACCCCAGGAGACCCATGCCCCGCGCTCGCGCCCTCGTCCGCCTCACCGCCGTCGCCGTCACGGGCCTCGCGCTCGTCGCCCTCACCGGATGCGGGGCCTCCGAGGAGGTCCCGGCCGCGCCCGTCGCCGAGGCGGGGGAGGGATCCACCGCGTACCCGCTCACGCTGCAGAACTGCGGGCACGAGGTCACGGTCGACCAGGCGCCGCAGCGCGTGGTGTCGCTCGACCAGGACTCGACCGAGATCCTGCTGTCGCTCGGGCTGCAGGACCGCATGGTCGGAACGGCGTCGTGGACGGATCCGGTGCTCGACTCGCTCGCCGACGCGAACGCGGAGGTGCCGCGCCTCGCCGACAACGCGCCCACCTACGAGGTGCTCATGGGCGCGGATCCCGACTTCGTCACCGCGTCCTTCGGCCGGCACTACGGCACCGGCGGCGTGGTCACGCGCGACCGCCTCGACGAGACGGGCATCCCCTCCTACCTCTCGCCCACCGACTGCGACTCCGACATCAGCATCAACGGCGGCGGCCAGCGCACCACGCCGCTCACGATCGACGCGCTGTACCAGGAGATCCGCGAGATGGCGGAGGTGTTCGACGTGGAGGACCGCGGCGAGGCGCTCGTCTCCTCCCTCCAGCAGCGCGCGGCCGCGGCCACCGACGGCATGGACCTCGGCGGCGCGAAGGTCATGTACTGGTTCGCCGACACGAAGACGCCCTACATGAGCGGGGGGTTCGGGGCCACGGCGCTCCTGTCCCGCGAGGTCGGCGCCACGGAGTCCTTCCCCGAGGTGCGCGACGACTTCATCGCCACCGGATGGGAGACCGTGGTCGACCGGGACCCGGACATCCTCGTGCTCGGCGACCTGCAGCGGAACCGGTTCCCGGGCGACAAGCTGCAGGACAAGATCGACTTCCTGAGGTCCGACCCGCTCACGCGCGACCTCACGGCCGTCACGGAGGACCGCATGGTGGCGCTCCACGGCGCCGAGATGAACCCGTCCATCCGGTTCGTGGACGGGCTCGAGAAGATCCGGGCCTGGTGGGACGCGCGCGGGGCGGAGCTCTGAGCGCCGCGGCGCAGCGGGCCCCGTTCGCGTCCGCCGCCGCGCGGGTGCGCGCCCTGCCGCACGCCCTCCGGGTGGTGCTGCT
>NZ_QWGT01000077.1 GCF_003576405.1 Clavibacter lycopersici | reverse complement strand
GAGGACGCCGACGCGGGTCTCGCGCCGGATCCGCGGACCGACGGAACCCAGCCCGCGTCGTCCGGCGGCGCCGGCACCGTGCGCGGCGAGGCCACCCTGGTGAACCGCGACGGCCTGCACGCCCGGCCGGCGGCGGACTTCGTCACGCGCGCCGCAGGCTTCCAGGCGGCCGTCACGGTCAACGGGCAGAACGCCGCATCGCTCCTCGGGGTCATGGCCCTCGGGCTCACCCGGGGCGCGCACGTCGTCATCGAGGCGACGGGCGAGGACGCCGAGGAGGCGGTCACCGCGCTGGTCGAGCTGATCGAGTCGGGGTTCGGGGAGGCCTGACGACGGGGTGCCGAAGGCGGGGGATCAGAGGGCGTCGAGGTAGGTCCACGATCCCGCGTGCCGGACGAAGCGGCTGGCCTCGCGCTGGCTGCCGCGTTCCCCGCCCTGCCGGAAGGCCGCCTCGAAGTCGACGACGCCCGTCGCGTCGTCGAGGCCGCCGAGCGACGTCCGGTGGATCGTGAGCCGGAACCAGCGGACGGACGCGTCGAGCTCGATCTCCTCGGGGCGCGTCGACGGGTGCCAGCTGCGCGCGAGGTAGGCCGCGTCGCCGCGGGAGTAGGCGGCGAAGCGGGAGCGCATCAGCCGCTCGGCGGTCGGAGCCCGCGCGTCGCCCCGGTGCAGCGGCCCGCAGCACGCGCCGTACGGATCACCGCTCGTGCACGGGCACCACGCGTCGTCGTCCGGTGTCGACCACGGGGCGGCGGGGGTGAGGCGCGTCATCCCCCGAGCCTGCCACGTCGGGGACCCGGAGCAGGATGGAGGAGCGGCCGCCCACGCGACCGCGCCACCACGACCCGAGGAGAGCACCATGACCCCCGCAACCGACCTGCTCGTGGACGCCTACGGACGCATCGGCGAGATCGTCCGCGACGCCGTCGACGGACTCGACGCCGGCGACCTCGCCGTCCGCCCGGATCCCGAGGCCAACTCCATCGGCTGGCTCGTCTGGCACCTCGCCCGCGTCCAGGACGCGCAGGTGGCCGACGTCGCCGGTCGGGACCAGACGTGGACGACCGGCGGCTGGGCCGACCGCTTCGCCCTCCCGTTCGACGAGTCGGCGACCGGCTACGGGCAGTCGTCCGAGGACGTCGCGGCGCTCGAGGGCGTCACCGCCGACCTGCTCATCGGGTACCTCGACGCCGTGCAGTCGGCGACGCTCGCCTACCTCGCGGATCTCGACGACGACGAGCTGGACCGCGTGGTCGACGAGGACTGGACCCCGCCCGTGACGCTCGGCGCGCGCCTGGTCAGCGTGCTCTCCGACGACCTCCAGCACGCCGGCCAGGCGTCCTACCTCGCGGGCCTCGTGGCGCGACGCCGCTGAGCGCAGCCTCGCGCCCGTCGGATGTCAGGCGGGCAGCTCGGACTCGATGAGCGACACGATCTCGGGCGCGTCCGGCTCCACCGTGGGCCGGAAGCGGTGCACGGCGCCGGACGGCGTGACGACGAACTTCTCGAAGTTCCACTTCACCCGGCCGGCCTTGCCGTCCGCGTCGGGCGTCTTCGTCAGCTCCGCGTAGACGGGGTGCGCCGACCGGCCGTTGACCTTGACCTTCTCCATCATCGGGAAGGTGACGCCCCACGTGGTGGAGCAGTACTCGTCGATGGCCTCCGCGGATCCGAGCTCCTGGAGGAACTGGTTGCTCGGGAAGCCGATGACCGTGAACCCGCGCTCCCCGTAGGTGCGCTGCAGCTGCTCGAGCTTCTCGTACTGCGGCGCCAGGCCGCAGCGGGAGGCGACGTTCACGACGAGCACGACCTTGTCGGCGTACGCGCCGAAGGTGGTGGCCTCGCCCTGGAGGGTGGTCAGCGGGATCTCGTCGAGCCGGGGATGCGTCATGCGCCGAACGTAGCCCCGTCCCCTGACAGCGGCGCCCTCACGACGGGAGGCCGGCCGCCTCATGGCGACCGGCCTCCCGGATGCGGATCGGGTCCGCGGTGCGTCGTGCTAGTTCGCGAACTCGGTGACGGTCGCGTCGGCCGCGACCTTCGTGGCGCCGACGTCCACGCCGTGGTACGTGAGCAGCGTGTCGACGGTGTCCTGGATCTCCGCGTCCCGCTCCTCGCCGGTCCAGCCGAGCGCCTCCTGCAGGACGTCCGCGATCTCCGCGAGCATCTCGTGGGTCACGCCGCCGACGAACGCGAGGTTCGTCCGGCGCAGCACGACGTCGGCCAGGTGCACCGCGTCCTCGTGCGTGGCGAAGTACGCGATCTCGGCCCGCGTCAGCTGCGGGTCGGTCGCGAGCGGCGTCGAGGGCTGACCCGACAGCACGTCGATGACGCTCGTGGCGCGCGTGCCGTAGCGGTTGAGCAGGCGGTCGACCTGGTCGGTGCCGATGCCCTCCGCGCGGGCGGCCTGCGTGGCGATCCAGCGGGCGCGGGCGGTGCTGGAGGACGGGAAGTCCTTGCCGCCGCCGATGGGCATGCCCGTCGTGTCCACGGAGCGCTCGACGCCGAGGCGCGTGGTGGCCTCGGTGGAGAGGTGCGCCGACAGCGCGCGGAACGTCGTCCACTTGCCGCCGACGAGGCTGAGCACCTTGCTGCCGGACAGGCCCGCGATCTCGGTCTCGACGATGCGGTAGTCGCGCGACACGAAGCCGGGCGCCGTGTCCTCGTGCCGCGGCAGCGGG
Organism: Clavibacter lycopersici; assembly: GCF_003576405.1. Lineage (GTDB taxonomy): Bacteria > Actinomycetota > Actinomycetes > Actinomycetales > Microbacteriaceae > Clavibacter > Clavibacter lycopersici. Next base: position 8,579 of record NZ_QWGT01000077.1, on the reverse strand, counting down.
CGGATGCCCGAGTAGCGGTACACGATGTGGTCGCGTCCCAGCTCGATCTGCGGGAAGACGTGCTTAACGAGGTCGAAGAAGTAGTCGACCTCCTCCTCGGTGCAGACGGCCGGCTCGCTCGGGTCGGCGTCGATGTCCGTGGTGCCGATGAGGACGCGGCCCTTGAGCGGGTAGATGAGCACGATGCGGCCGTCGTTGTTCTCGAAGAAGATCTCGCGGCCCTTCGTGGCCTCGAGCAGCTCGGCGTTGTCGACGACGATGTGCGAGCCCTTGGTGCCGCCCATGAACTGGGTGTCGCCACCCATGGCCTCGTTGGTGAGGTCGGTCCAGGGGCCGGAGGCGTTGACGACGACGTCCGCGGTCACGACGAACTCGGTGCCGGAGATCACGTCGCGCAGCTTCACGCCGCCGTCCGCGACGCCCACGGCCTCGAGGTAGTTGGCGCTGCGGGCGTGGTCGCCGGCGGCGAGGCCGTCCTTCAGCACGTCGAGCGCGAGGCGCTCGGGCTCGTGCACGGAGGCGTCGTAGTAGGTGCCGGTGAACTTCACGTCCTTGTTCAGCGCGGGCATGTCCTCGCGGGCGGCCTTGCCGATGCGGAAGCGGTGGCGCGGCACGGATCCGCCGTCGCGGGAGAAGGAGTCGTAGAGCGTCATGCCGACGCTGATGAGCAGGGCGCCGCGCTCCTTGGTGGAGCGCTGCTTGTGGGTCAGCATGCGCAGCGGCGCGTTGAGGATGCCGGAGAAGGTGGAGAAGATCGGCATGGTCGTCTGCAGCGGCTTCACGTAGTGGGGCGCGATGCGGATCAGGCCGTTGCGCTCCTCGACGGACTCGCGGACGAGCCGGAACTCGCCGTTCTCGAGGTAGCGGATGCCGCCGTGGATCATGTGCGAGCTCGCCGCCGAGGCGCCCGAGCCGTAGTCGGCGCGCTCGACGAGCACGACGTCGACGCCCTGCAGCGCGAGGTCGCGGAACGTCGCGATGCCGTTGATGCCGCCGCCGATGACGAGCACCTGGGCGCTCGGGCGGTCGTGGATGCGGGCGACGTTGTCCCGCAGGTCGGTCTTCTTCGACTGGGTCACGAGGGGCTTCTCTCTGTCAGTGCATGCGCGCATCGTGCGCGCGTCTCGGACCATCATCCGCCCGCGAACGGATCATGCGAAGCCCGTGCACGGATGTGCAACCATGACCGGATGGTCGACGGCATCGCGCACGAGCGCACCCAGGACGCCCTGCGCGCGGCGCACCTCTACTACATGCAGGACCTGACGATGGAGGCGATCGCCCGGGAGCTCGGCACCAGCCGCTCGTCGGTCTCCCGGCTCCTCTCGTACGCCCGGGAGACGGGCCTCGTGGACATCCAGATCCGCTCCCCGCTCGACCTCGCGACGGTGCTGGGGGAGCAGCTGCACGACCGCTACGGCGTGGTCGCGCACGTCGTGCCCGTGCCGGACCAGACGAGCGACGTGGATCGGGTCGACCGGGTCGCGCTGTCGGCTGCACGGATGCTCACCCAGTACGTCGACTCGAACATGGTGATCGGGGTCGCGTGGGGCTCCACCGTGAGCGCCGTGAGCCGCTACCTCGTGCCGAAGCCGACGCACAACACGCTCGTGGTGCAGCTGAACGGGGCCGGCAACGTGCGCACCACGGGGATCATGTACGCGAGCGAGATCCTGCGCCGCTTCGGCCAGGCCTATGGCGCGACCGTGCAGCAGTTCCCGGTGCCGGCGTTCTTCGACGACCCGGCCACGAAGCTCGCCCTCTGGCGGGAGCGGAGCACCAAGCGCGTGCTCGAGCTGCAGGAGCGGATGGACATGGTGCTGTTCGGCGTCGGATCCCCGGCGGCGCTCGTGCCGAGCCACGTCTACTCGGGCGGCTACCTCGAGCGGTCCGACCAGCGCGCGCTCGACGCGGACGGCGTGGTGGGCGACGTCTCCACCGTCTTCTTCCGGGAGGACGGCTCGTCGGCCGACATCGCCATCAACGCGCGCGCCAGCGGGCCGGACCTCGCGACCATCCGCCGGGCGCCGCGGCGCGTCTGCGTGGTCGCGGGCGCGTCCAAGGCCCGGAGCCTGCGCGGCGCGCTGGCCGCGGGGCTGGTGACGGACATCGTGCTCGACGAGGGGACGGCGCGCGCCCTGCTGCAGTAGCGGGGAGAGGAGGTGGCGGTGGGCGATACCGGACTCGAACCGATGACCTCTTCCGTGTGAAGGAAGCGCGCTACCAACTGCGCCAATCGCCCGTGCTCGCACCGCGGACGGTGCGGATCCATGATGCCATACCGCGGGGCCGGTCGCGGTCACCGGCGCGGCGGGCACGAGGCCGTGAGCGGCCGCGCGCGCGACACGCCCGGGTGCTCGTCGAGACCGGGTCCACCCGATCCGCGTGAACACGGGGCGAACGCCGCGTGGACCCGCTGTCGGGGACGGCCCGGCGCGCGCCGTTTTGCACCGGCGCCGACAGATCGGCTAGAGTCATCGAGCACGCAGGGTTGCCGGGAAGCCGGGAGCAGCGAGCGAAATGCGGATGTGGCGCAGTGGTAGCGCATCACCTTGCCAAGGTGAGGGTCGCGAGTTCGAATCTCGTCATCCGCTCGAACAGGGGCCCTGAGAGGGGTCCCTTTCACAAGGTGGGAACCACCGGTGGTGGGGTGGCCGAGAGGCGAGGCAGCGGCCTGCAAAGCCGTCCACGCGGGTTCAAATCCCGTCCCCACCTCGAGCAAGTGCATGAGCGATTGGCGCAGCGGTAGCGCGCTTCCCTGACACGGAAGAGGTCGCTGGTTCGATCCCAGTATCGCTCACCACGCAGAAGGCCCCGGGAGACCGGGGCCTTCTCCTTTTCCCCGGTGCGCGGCGCCCGGTGCCCTCGCGCGCGCCGCATGCGCCCGGATCCGCGCTCCCGGCGTCGAGGAGGCCCCGTCGCACGCCGGTAGTCTGGATCGGTTCCCTCCCCGTCCCGCAAGGAGCCCTCAGTGGTAGACGCCGCCCAGCCCGAGATCCACGACGAGGCCGCGCCCGCGGAGACGACCGCCCCCGTGGCGACGCCCGTCGAGGCCACGGAGGCGGGGACCGGGTTCACGCTCTTCTCCGACCGCGCCGTGGTCGCCATGCGCGTCGACGGTGAGCTGAAGGACCTCGCGGCCGCGGTCGCCCCCGGCGACCTCGTGGAGCCCGTGCGCATCGACTCGCCCGACGGCCTCGCGATCCTCCGCCACTCGGCTGCGCACGTCATGGCGCAGGCCGTGCAGCAGATCAACCCGGAGGCGAAGCTCGGCATCGGCCCTCCCGTCGCGGACGGCTTCTACTTCGACTTCGACGTCGCCGATCCGTTCACGCCGGAGGACCTGAAGGCGATCTCCAAGAACATGGAGCGGATCATCCGCCAGGGCCAGCGCTTCACGCGCCGCGTCGTCTCCGAGGAGGAGGCGCGCGAGCTCATGGCCCAGGAGCCGTACAAGCTCGAGCTCATCGGGCTCAAGGGCGGATCCAGCGAGGAGCTGGGCGAGGACGGCGAGTCCGTCGAGGTCGGCGGCGCCGAGCTCACGGTCTACGAGAACGTCGACGGCAAGACGGGCGAGGTGTTCTGGCGCGACCTCTGCCGCGGCCCGCACCTCCCGAGCACGCGCATGGTCGGCAACGGCTGGGCGCTGTCGCGCGTCGCCGCGGCCTACTGGCGCGGATCCGAGAAGAACCCGCAGCTGCAGCGCATCTACGGCACGGCCTGGCCCACCAAGGACGAGCTGCGCGCGTACCAGGGCCGCGTCGAGGAGGCGCTCAAGCGCGACCACCGCCGCCTCGGCGCCGAGCTCGACCTCTTCTCCTTCCCCGACGAGATCGGATCCGGCCTCGCCGTCTTCCACCCGAAGGGCGGCATCATCCGCCGGGAGATGGAGGACTACTCGCGCCGTCGGCACGAGACGGCCGGGTACGAGTTCGTCTACTCGCCGCACATCACGAAGTCGAACCTGTTCGAGACGAGCGGGCACCTCGACTTCTACAAGGACGGCATGTTCCCCGCCATGCACCTCGACGAGGCGCGGAACGACGAGGGCGAGATCACGCGCCAGGGCGCCGACTACTACCTCAAGCCCATGAACTGCCCGATGCACGTGCTGATCTACCGGTCCCGCCAGCGGTCGTACCGCGAGCTGCCGCTGCGCCTGTTCGAGTTCGGCACGGTCTACCGCAACGAGAAGTCCGGCGTGATCCACGGCCTCACCCGCGTGCGGGGCATGACGCAGGACGACGCCCACATCTTCACGACCCGTGAGCGCATGGCCGACGAGCTGAAGGGGACGCTCGAGTTCGTGCTCTCGCTGCTGCGCGACTACGGGCTCGACGACTTCTACCTCGAGCTCTCCACGAAGGATCCGGAGAAGTTCGTGGGCTCCGACGAGGTGTGGGAGGAGGCGACCGAGACGCTGCGCCAGGTCGCGGTCGAGACGGGCCTCGAGCTGGTGCCGGATCCCGCGGGCGCCGCCTTCTACGGCCCCAAGATCTCCGTGCAGGCGCGCGACGCCATCGGCCGCACGTGGCAGATGTCGACCATCCAGCTCGACTTCAACCTGCCCGAGCGCTTCGGCCTCGAGTACACGGCCAACGACGGCACGCGCAAGCAGCCGGTGATGATCCACCGCGCGCTGTTCGGATCCATCGAGCGCTTCTTCGGCGTGCTCACGGAGCACTACGCGGGCGCGTTCCCGGTGTGGCTGTCGCCCGTTCAGGTCGTCGGGATCCCCGTGGCCGAGGACTACGAGGAGTACCTCGGCGGCGTCCTGGACGCGCTCCGCGCCGAGGGCGTCCGCGTCCAGCTCGACACGTCGGACGACCGGATGCCGAAGAAGATCCGCACGCACACGAAGGCGCGCGTCCCGTACCAGCTCATCGCGGGCGAGGACGACCGGGCCGCGGGATCCGTCAGCTTCCGGTTCCGCGACGGCACCCAGGTCAACGGCGTGCCCGTGGCCGAGGCGGTCGAGCGCATCACGGGTGCCATCGCGCGCCGCGAGCAGGTGGTGACCGCGTGGCCCGTCTGACGATGTCGGACCACGAGCCCGGGGGAGAGGACGAGCCCACCGAGGTGCGCGTCGACGACCCCGGCCACCTCGCCGGCGTGCCGGACGAGTTCCAGCGCCTGTGGACCCCGCATCGCATGGTCTACATCCAGAACGGCCAGCAGCCGGATCGCGATGAGTGCCCGTTCTGCATCGCGCCGTCGATGTCGGACGAGGACGCGCTCATCGTGGCGCGCGGCGAGCACGCCTACGTGCTGCTCAACCTGTTCCCGTACAACAGCGGGCACCTGCTCGTGTGCCCGTACCGCCACATCGCGACCTACGACCTCGCGAGCCCGGAGGAGGTGGCCGAGATCGGCTCCCTCACGCAGACCGCCATGCGGGTCGTGCGCGAGGTGTCGCGGAACGACGGGTACAACATCGGCATGAACCAGGGGCAGGTGGCGGGCGCGGGCATCGCCGAGCACCTGCACCAGCACATCGTGCCGAGGTGGGGGCAGGACGCCAACTTCCTGCCGATCATCGCGAAGACCAAGGCGCTGCCGCAGCTGCTGGGCGACGTCCGAGCATCCATCGCAGCAGCCTGGCCCGCCCCCGCGGGCGAATAGGATAGGGACCACAATGACTGACACCAACACCCCCGGACAGGTCGGCTCGAGCCGCGTCAAGCGCGGACTCGCGGAGATGCTCAAGGGCGGCGTCATCATGGACGTCGTCAACGCCGAGCAGGCGCGCATCGCGGAGGACGCGGGAGCGGTCGCCGTCATGGCGCTCGAGCGCGTCCCCGCCGACATCCGCTCGCAGGGCGGCGTCGCCCGCATGAGCGACCCCGACCTCATCGACCAGATCAAGGCCGAGGTCTCCATCCCCGTCATGGCCAAGGCCCGCATCGGCCACTTCGTCGAGGCGCAGGTCCTGCAGTCCCTCGAGGTCGACTACATCGACGAGTCGGAGGTGCTGAGCCCGGCCGACTACGTGAACCACATCGACAAGTGGGGCTTCACCGTCCCCTTCGTCTGCGGCGCGACCACGCTCGGCGAGGCGCTCCGCCGCATCACCGAGGGCGCGGCCATGATCCGCTCCAAGGGCGAGGCCGGCACGGGCGACGTCTCCGAGGCCACCAAGCACATCCGCACCATCAAGAGCGAGATCCGCGCGCTGAGCGCCCTCACGCACGACGAGATCTACGTGGCCGCGAAGGAGCTGCAGGCGCCGTACGACCTGGTGCTCGAGGTCGCGAGGACGGGTCAGCTGCCCGTCGTCCTGTTCACCGCGGGCGGCGTGGCCACCCCGGCCGACGCGGCGATGATGATGCAGCTCGGCGCCGACGGCGTGTTCGTCGGATCCGGCATCTTCAAGTCGGGCAACCCGGTCGCGCGCGCCAAGGCCGTCGTCACCGCGACCGCGCTGTTCAACGACCCCGACGCCATCGCCGAGGCGTCGCGCGGGCTGGGCGAGGCGATGGTCGGCATCAACGTCGCCGACGTCCCCGCCCCGCACCGCCTCGCCGAGCGTGGCTGGTAGCACCTCGGCTCCGCACGGCGACGGTCCGCTCGTCGGCGTCCTCGCGCTGCAGGGGGACGTCCGCGAGCACGTGCGCGTCCTCGAGGGCTTCGGTGCGCGGACGCGGCTCGTGCGCCAGCCGAAGGACCTCCCCGGCATCTCCGGTCTCGTGATCCCCGGCGGCGAGTCCACCGTCATGGACAAGCTGTCGCGACAGCTCGGCGTGGCGGCACCGCTCCGCGCCGCCATCGACGACGGTCTGCCCGTCTACGGGACGTGCGCGGGACTCATCATGCTGGCCGACGAGATCGTCGACGCGATCCACGACCAGCGGAGCATCGGCGGCCTCGACGTGTCCGTGCGGCGGAACGCGTTCGGATCCCAGACGGCGTCGTTCGAGGTCGACCTCGACGTGCCCGCGCTGGGCGACCCGCCCGTGCACGCCGTGTTCATCCGCGCGCCCGTGGTCGCCTCGGTCGGCCCGGCCGCATCGGCGCTCGCGTCGCTCGACGACGGCCGGGTCGTCGCCGTGCGCCAGGGCGCGCTCCTCGGCACCTCGTTCCACCCGGAGGTCACGGGCGACCTCCGCTTCCATCGCCTCTTCCTCGACATGGTCGAGGACGCGGGCCGCACCCTCTGACCTCTCCGGTCCCTCGGCGGGGCCGCCCGATGGTCCATCATTGACAGCGAGCAGACGCCGCGTAAGGAGAACCACCCGTGTCCGGACATTCCAAGTGGGCGACCACGAAGCACAAGAAGGCGATCATCGACTCGCGGCGCGCCAAGTCGTTCGCGAAGCTGATCAAGAACATCGAGGTGGCGGCCAAGATCGGCGGCGCCGACATGTCCGGCAACCCGACCCTCGTCGACGCCGTGCAGAAGGCCAAGAAGACCAGCGTCCCGAACGACAACATCGACCGTGCCGTGAAGCGCGGCGCGGGCCTGCTCGGAGAGGTCGTCGACTACCAGACGATCATGTACGAGGGCTACGCCGCCAACGGCGTCGCGATGCTCGTGGAGTGCCTCACGGACAACAAGAACCGCGCGGCCGCCGAGGTCCGCACGGCCATGAGCCGCAACGGCGGCACGATGGCCGACCCGGGCAGCGTCGCCTACAACTTCCACCGCAAGGGCGTCATCGCGGTGCCGCACGCCGATGCCCCGACCGAGGACGACGTGCTGACGGCCGTGCTCGACGCGGGCGCGGAGGACGTGACCGACCACGGCGAGGTGTTCGAGATCCGCTGCGAGCCGTCCGACATGGTCGCCGTGCGCCAGGCGCTGCAGGACGCGGGCATCGACTACGACTCCGCCGACGTGGAGTTCGTGCCGCAGGTCAAGGTCGAGGTCGACCTCGAGACCGCGCGGAAGGTGAACAAGCTCGTCGACGCGATGGAGGACCTGGACGACGTCCAGAACATCTACGTCAACAGCGACGTGCCCGCCGACGTGCAGGCCGCCCTGGACGACGACGACGAGGAGTAGGACCCCATCGCCGGGGCACGACAGAGCGGCGCGGGCGGCAGCGGCCCGTCCGTGCGGATCCTCGGGATCGACCCCGGCCTGACGCGCTGCGGCGTCGGCGTGGTCGACGTCTACGCCGACCGGTCCGCCCGGCTCGTGGACGTGCAGGTCGTGCGCACGAGCCCGACGGCCGAGCTGCACCACCGGCTGCTCGCGGTGGGCGACGGCATCGAGGAGCTCGTCGATCGGCACCGGCCGTCCGTGGTCGCGATCGAGCGCGTCTTCGCGCAGGACAACCTCTCCACCGTGATGGGCGTGGCGCAGATCACGGGCGTGGCGCTCGTCGGCGCCGCGCGGCGCGGGCTCGACGTCGCCCTGCACACGCCGAGCGAGGTCAAGGCCGCCGTCACCGGGTACGGCCAGGCCGACAAGAGGCAGGTGGCGACGATGGTGGCGCGGATCCTCGGGCTGGACGAGCTGCCGACGCCCGCCGACGCGTCCGACGCGCTCGCCCTCGCGATCTGCGCCGGCTGGCGGGCCGGGATGTCCCGCGCCGGCATCGCGGGGACCCCGGCACCCGCGCGGACGGTCGTCGCCG
>NZ_QWGT01000076.1 GCF_003576405.1 Clavibacter lycopersici | reverse complement strand
CCTCGCGGATCCGCTCGACGTGCCGCACGACGTCGGCCAGCGTCGCGCGCGGCCGCTCCCCCGGGCGCCGGGCGGCGACGGCCTGGACCCCCTCGTGGTCGCGCGGATCCACGCCCTCCGCCACGGCCAGCGCGAGCGTCTCCTCGTGCCACTCCGCGACCGCGGGCGACACGAACTGCGGCACGAACGTGGCCATGCAGACGCCCCCGTTCGCGGGCAGCGCGGCGAGCACGTCGTCGGGCACGTTCCGCGGCACGTCGCACTCGGCCCGCGCCCCGGAGTGCGAGAACAGCACGGGCCGGCGGGCGATCCGCAGCGCGTGCCGCATCACGTCGGCCGACACGTGCGAGAGGTCGACGAGCATGCCGATCCGCTCCATCTCCGCCACCACGCGCTCGCCCGCCGGGCTCAGCCCGTGGTGCACGGGCACGTCGGTCGCGGAGTCGGCCCAGGCCACGTTCGCGTTGTGCGTGAGCGTCATGTACCGGACCCCGAGCGCGCGCATCGTGCGCAGCGCACCGAGGGATCCGCCGATCGAGTGGCCGCCCTCCATGCCGAGCAGCGAGGCGGTGCGGCCGGACGCGACGACGCGGTCCACGTCGTCCGCGGTCACGGCGAGCGCTAGCCGGTCGGGGTGCGCGGCGACGATCCGGCGCACCACGTCGATCTGCTCGATGGTCGAGCGCACCGGATCCACGCCCGGGAGGTCCGGCACCCACACCGACCAGAACTGCGCCGCGACCCGGCCGCGCGCGAGGCGCGGCAGGTCGGTGTGCAGCCCGGGCACGGCGTCCTCCACGGCGAGGCGCGCGATCACGTCGTCGACGACCGACGCGCTCGGCCCACCATCCCGCACCGCGCGCTCGCGGAGCGCCCAGGCGAGGTCGTCGTGTCCGTCGACGATCCCCTGCTCGTCGAGCAGGCGCGCGACGCGGTCGGCGAGGGCGGAGGGGACGGGCGCGCCGGTCATGTGCGGATCAGCGCCCGGTGCCGTCGACCGCGAGCGGCTCGATGGCCGCCAGCTCGTCGTCGGTGAGCGCGGGAGCGCCCGCCGCGGCGACGTTCTGCTCCAGCTGCTCCACGCTCGACGCGCCGATGAGCGCGCTCGTGATCCCCGGGTGCCGCAGCACCCACGACAGCGCGAGCTGCGCGAGCGTCTGCCCGCGACCCTCGGCCACGGCCTGCAGGCCGCGCGCCCGCTCCAGGTACACGGACGAGACGGCGGACTCGTCGAGGAACCCGCTCGTGGCGGCGCGCGAGTCGGCGGGGATGGATCCCGACAGGTACCGGTCGGTGAGCAGCCCCTGGGCGAGCGGCGAGAACACGATGCAGCCGGATCCCGCCTCCTCGAGCACGGGCAGCAGCCCGCCCTCGACGTGCCGGTTGAACATGGAGTAGCTCGGCTGGTGGATGGTCAGCGGCACCTTGTGCTCGGCGAGCGCCGCCACCGCGCGCTCGGTCTGCTCGGGCGAGTAGTTGCTGATGCCGGCGTAGAGCGCCTTGCCCTGGTGCACCGCGGTCGCGAGCGCGCCCATGGTCTCCTCGATGGGCGTCTCGGGATCCGGGCGGTGCGAGTAGAAGACGTCGACGTAGTCGAGGCCCATGCGGCCGAGGCTCTGGTCGAGCGACGCGAGCATCGACTTCCGGGATCCCCACTCGCCGTAGGGGCCGTCCCACATGAGGTAGCCGGCCTTGGAGGAGATGACGATCTCGTCGCGGTACGGGCGGAGGTCCTCGGCGAGGATCCGGCCGAACGCGGTCTCGGCGCTGCCGGGAGGCGGGCCGTAGTTGTTGGCGAGGTCGAAGTGCGTGATGCCCAGGTCGAACGCGCGGCGCACGATGGCGCGCTGGGTGTCGATGGGGCGGGCGGTGCCGAAGTTGTGCCAGAGGCCGAGCGACAGCTCGGGGAGCTTGAGGCCGCTGCGGCCGGAGCGGCGGTACGGCATGGACGAGTAGCGATCGGGATGAGCGACGTAGGTCATCCGGCGAGCGTACCGAGGGCGCGCGGCCGTCCCCGCGCGCGCGGCGGACCCTGTACCCGATGATCGCCCGCGGCAACCCCCTAGGCGGCACCGGCGGCAGGGCATTCACTGGATCCGTGCACACCATCCACTACGCCGACGGCCGCTACCTGACGGGCGACGACATCGCCGACGCCGTCGTCGAGTGCGCGCAGGCGCTCGCCCGCGAGGGGATGGCGGCGGCGACCGTGACGGTGCCGGTGCGGCTGCCGGAGGGCGGCGTGGGCTCGGTCGACATCCTCATCGGCCCGGCCAGCCAGATCGTGGTGGAGCCGGCTGGCCCGTCGGAGGACGAGCTGCGCGACCCGGAGGCCGTGGACCGGATCCGCGCGCTCATCGTGCGCGCCCGCCAGTCGCAGTCCGCCACGAGCGTCACCGCCGACCGGCAGGACGGCACGGCCGTCCCCGGGCTGGAGGACCTGGACTGACGGCACGCCCGCCTCCTCGGCGCGCGCATCCCGTCGGCACGGGAGGATGGGGGCATCCCACCCGCATCGACGCAGGAGAACCATGCCCGACACCGCCGTCCCCTCCGCTCTCCTCCACCTCCGGGCGTCCGGCGTCTCGCTGGTGCTCGACCTCACCGGGGGCCGCCTGCCGGCCGTGCTGCACTGGGGCGCGGACCTCGGCGCGACCACGGGCGCCGACCTGGAGGCGATGGCCCTCGCCGCCGTCGAGCCGATCGTGGGGAGCATCGCGGACGAGCCCATCCGCCTGGGGATCCTGCCCGAGGCCCACACGTCGTGGATGGGCAAGCCCGGCCTCGAGGGCCACCGCGACGGCGCCGACTGGTCGCCGAGGTTCCGCGTCACGTCCGCCACGGTCGACGGGGATCCGCTGCCCGCCGGCGTCGACGGCCAGCCCGGATCCGCATCCGCAGGCCCCGCCCTCGTGCACGTCGACGCCGTCGACGAGGTCGCGGGCCTCGGCCTCGCGATGGACGTCGAGCTGCTGCCGTCCGGCCTCGTCCGCACGCGCGCCGAGGTCACGAACCTGGGCGACACGACCTACTACGTCGGCGGCGTGAACCTCGCGCTGCCGCTCCCGGCCGAGGCCCGCGAGATCCTCGACTTCGCCGGACGCTGGGGCCTCGAGCGCACGCCGCAGCGCCGCGAGCTGGTGGTCGGGATCCACGAGCGCGAGGGCCGCAAGGGCCGCACCGGGCCCGACGCCGCCACCCTCCTCTCCGTCGGCACGCCCGGCTTCGGCTTCCGCCACGGCGACGTCCGCGGCGTGCACGTCGCGTTCAGCGGCAACCACCGCCACTACGCGGAGCGCCTGTCCACCGGCTTCCAGGTGATCGGCGGCGGCGAGCTGCTGCTGCCCGGCGAGGTGCGGCTCGCGCACGGCGAGGCGTACGCCAGCCCGTGGGTCTACGGCGCGTTCGGGCACGGCCTCGACGACCAGGCCGCGCGCTTCCACCGCCACCTCCGTGCCCGCGACACCCACCCGCGCCGCGACCGGCCCATGACGATCAACGTGTGGGAGGCCGTCTACTTCGACCACGACCTCGCGCGCCTGACGGATCTGGCGGATCGCGCCGCGGCCCTGGGCGTCGAGCGCTACGTGCTCGACGACGGCTGGTTCCGCCACCGCCGCGACGACCACGCGGGCCTCGGCGACTGGTACGTCGACGAGACGGTCTGGCCGGACGGCCTCGCGCCGATCATCGACCACGTCACGGGCCTCGGCATGGAGTTCGGCCTCTGGTTCGAGCCCGAGATGGTGAACGAGGACTCCGACCTCGCGCGCGCCCACCCCGAGTGGATCATGGCCACCGGCGGCCGCCTCCCCGTGCGCGCCCGCGACCAGCAGGTGCTCGACCTGGCGATCCCCGAGGCGTACGCGTACGTGCTCGAGCGCATGACCGCGATCCTGACCGAGGACGACATCGCGTACATCAAGTGGGACCACAACCGCGATCTCGTCGACGCCGGCATCCACCCGCGCGGCGAGGCGGGCGTGCACCTGCAGACGCTCGCGGCCTACCGCCTCATGGACGAGCTGAAGGCGCGCTTCCCCGACCTCGAGATCGAGTCGTGCTCGTCGGGCGGATCCCGCGTCGACCTGGGCATCCTCGAGCGCACCGACCGCGTCTGGGTCTCCGACTGCATCGACCCGCTCGACCGCCAGCAGATGATGCGCTGGACCATGCAGCTCCTGCCGCCCGAGCTCCTCGGCTCCCACATCGCGTCCGGGGTCAGCCACACGACAGGTCGCGCGCACCGCCTGGCGTTCCGCGCGGGGTCGGCGCTCTTCGGCCACCTCGGCATCGAGTGGGACCTCGCGCAGGCCACCGACGAGGAGAACGCGGACCTCGCCGCGTGGATCGCCCTCTACAAGGAGGAGCGCGCGCTGATGCACACGGGCACGGTCGTCCGCGCCGACGAGAGCGACCCGACGCTGCTCGTGTACGGCGCCGTCGCGTCGTCGGCGGACTCCGCGCTGTTCTTCCTGGCGTCGATCGGCCGCTCCGAGGTCTCCCCGCGCGGCCGCTTCCTGCTGCCGGGCCTGGATCCCGAGCGCCGCTACCGCGTGGAGCCCGTGCGCGTCGGCACCCCCGAGCCGGGCTTCACGGCGCCGGCCTGGTGGGACGGCGTCGAGCTGACGGGCCGCGCGCTCGCGGTCTCCGGCCTGCACACCCCGGGCATCCTGCCGGAGTCGATCGCGATCCTGCGGGTGACGGCGGTCTGATCCGCGTCCGGCCTGTGGAGGAACGGCCCGTGCTCGCGGAGCTCTCGCTACCTTCAGCGCCACCGGCGCTCCTGACGCGACGGTGACGAACCCCCGAGGCATCCTCCAGCACCAGGACCGCTGCATGATCCACGCACGCGATGACGCTGCCGATGACCTCGTGGTCGCCATGAAACGCCGCCACGCACCTCATCGCAGAAACGGATCCTCATGCGCATCACCACGAAAGCCCTTTCCACCGCCGCCCTCCTCTGCTTGTTCGTCGGAGCAGGAAGTGCCGCCTACGCCGGCACCTCTTCCTCGCATTTCGACGCCATCGTCCCCCGATTCCAGCAGCCGTGGGATTCTGCCGCCCAGACGAAGGAGTCGACCGGAGGGCAGGGCTTCGTCTCCTTCGACACGATCGGTGGGGACTACCGCATGAACGCGCGCATGTGCGATGACGGGAACGGCTCGTGCGGTGCGGAGCTCAAGGAGATCGGGCAGGGACAAGCTGCCCTCCCGGGCTCCCCCTTCTCGGCGGGGTCTCGCGTGCACCTCCAGCTGCACGCCACCCCGTACAACTTCGTCCGAGTGGAGGCCATCGGCTCTTGGGCCAGCGACTGATCACCTGCGGAGCCCGCCATCGCGGGCTCCGCAGCTCATCGCGACTCCACGAGCAGGAGGTGGCGTGAGATGCTGCGCCTCGCAGTCCACCGAGCCATCGGTCCCGCGCAGATCGTCAGCGCGTCGCTCCTGCCCGCTCTCGCCTTGATCTCCGTGTTCCACAGCATGGAGCATTCCCGGGTCGTCGACCGCTACGGGGTGTTCGCGTCGGGCATGCTCTCGCCGTCGCTCATCCTGATGCCGCTGATCGTCACGCTGCTCACGTGCGTGAGATTCTCGTCGGAGCTGGCACATCGCTTCATCAGCCTGCAGCAGACCCGCTGCGACGCGCGGCTCCTTCTCGCCACTCGCTACGGGACGGCGGTGGTGATCGGCTTCTCCCTGGCTTTCCTCTTCTCCTTCGTCTCCTATCTGACGGCATTCCACATCTGGCCTCTCCTCGGCGACCCGGGGATCGATCCGACGAGTTACATGCTCACTCCGGAGCAGGCCGTGGAGCACACCCAGCAGGAAGAGGCGTTCGGCACCGTCCTGCGCTTCGGCGACCTCCTGTTCGGTCTCGTCTACTCGAGCTGGTTCGGCTTCTGCGGCGCGGTGTACGCCGCCATGGGCATCACCGCCTGCCTGCTCGTCCGGAATCGGTTCCTGGCGCTCGCTGTCCCAATGCTGGTCGTCTTCGGCGAGACGTTCGTCGCGGAGATCCTGGGACACCCCGTTCTCGCCCTCTACTTCTCCGCGGTGCCGTTCGGCCTCTCCTTCTCCGACGACGCGCAGGTCGTGCTCCCCCACCTCGTCCTCGCGGCCGCCGCCGCCGTGGTAGCGGTCATCGCCGTCCGGCGGGTCCCGTTCGGCGGCCGGCTCTCGTGAGCTTCCTCGACCGGATCACGAGCATCCCCGCGCTGATCCTGGCCGCTCTCGCCGTCGCGTCCGGCGCGTACACGCGATCCTTCGAGCTGACCTCCCCTACGGGCGTGCAGCTCACCCAGACGAAGCTGATGCTCGACGAGGTGACGGACACCCGCTTCCTCGCGAACGTCGTGCTACTCGCCTGGCTCGTCGCGCTCGTCATCCGGGCGCCCGTCGACGCGATGCCCGACCGTCTCATCCGGCACGGCAGCTACCGCTACGCGATCCTCGCCGCATGCCGCGACGGCATGGCCTGGGCACTCGCGATCGTGCCGCTCCTCCTCGCGGCGATGTACGTCACCGCGCTGGGACTGCCCTTCGCCGACGACGGCACGCAGGGGATCGAGGGCTACAGCGCTGCGCAGCAACGGCCGGGGTGGCCGTGGCTGGCGCTCGTGCTCGGCACCATCGCGCTCGCAACCGCCCTCCTGCTCGTGACCCAGGTCATCGCGCTCGCCCTGCACATCGCCGTCCCGATCCGAGGACTCGACATCGTCTTCGCCGTCGCGGTCGGGATGCTCGCGCTCCTCTCCGCCGCCGGGGTGGTCGATGCCAGCTCGCCTCTGAACCTCAGCCACCTCACGACCGCTCAGACCGTCGCGGCCGACCCCGGCGCCGCGATCGGCAGCTGGGCGGCCGTCACGATCGCGTGCGCCACGCTCCTCCTCGCGGTCCGCGCGAAGGACCGCACGCACCGCTCGCGTCCCGCGCTCCTCGGGCGGCGCAGGGGATGAGGGCCTGGATCGCGCTCGTCGCCGTGGTGGGCGCGTGCCTCGCCGGGCTCTTGGCGATGCCCGCCGATCCGCTCCTGGTCGACGACCTGCCGACGACCGCCGTCGACCGTCTCGCGTCCGCCCTCTCCGGCGACGGCACGATCCTCCACCTCCTCAGCGGACTCGTCGTCTACGGCGGCTTCGCGTTCGTCCTGCAGCTGCGGGAGTCCCACGAGGCGCGCGGCATGCTGCTCCAACGGCTCCTGCGGTACGGCTCGGCCACGCGGTGGGCCGCGGCGCGCACCCGGCGCCACGCCGTCGCGGCCGTCCTGTACCTCGCGGTCGTCGCCGCGCTCGGCCTCGGGTCCGCCGTCCTCACCGGATCCGGGCCCGTGCTCCCCGACCCGGATCGCCTGGTCCTCCTCGCCTGGCAGTACCTCCTCGTGGGCCTGCTCCAGCTCGGGATCTACTCGGCCCTCGTCCTCATCGTCACCTGGCTCGCGCGCGGTCCGGCCGCCGGGCTCCTCACCGTCGGCGTGATCGTCGCCGGCGGAGCGCTGCAGCTCGAGTCGCGGACGTGGCTGCCCGTCCAGCTCGCCGACCTCGCCGTGACCCGCGGCGGGTGGCCCGAGGTCGGCGACGCCACCGCCACGCTCGGCCTCGCGGTCGCGGTCCTCGGTCTCGTCCTCACCGGGCTCGTCGCCCGCACCCGCCCCGCCTGACCCACACCGACAAGGAGAACCATGCCGATCATCACCCTCACCGGCGTCACGAAGGGCTTCCGCGGCGTCACCCTCTTCGAAAGAGTGGACCTCGCCCTGGAACGCGGCCGCACCTACGGACTCGTCGGGCCCAACGGCTGCGGCAAGTCCGTCCTGTTCAAGCTGATCTGCGGCTTCCTTCGACCCGACGCCGGCGTCATCGACATCGATCCTGCCCTCCTCTCGCCGGGCCGCACCTTCCCGGACCGGTTCGGCGCGATCATCGACGGCCCGGCGTACCTCGCGCACCGCACGGGGCTGCAGAACCTGACGGAGCTCGCGGCGATCCGGAAGCGGATCACCGTGAACGAGGTGCGCGATGCCATGCGGGCGATGGGGCTCGAGCCGGAGTCCCGCACCCGCGTGCGCAGCTACTCCCTCGGCATGAAGCAGAAGCTGTCGCTCGCCCAGGCGCTCATGGAGCGACCCGAGGTGCTGATCCTCGACGAGCCGTTCAACGCGCTCGACGCGGAGAGCGTCGAGCGCCTCACCGAGGAGCTGCGACGCCAGCAGGAGGCTGGCACGACGATCCTGTTCACGAGCCACGAGCGCGAGCACATCGACGCGCTCAGCCACGAGGTGCTGGAGATCACGGGAGGACGGATCCGGCCCGCCGCACGCTCCTGAGGGAGGCGCCCGACGGGCCGCAGACGATCAGACCCCCGGCGCCTGGTCCCCCGGTTCGTCGCTCCACGCGCGGCTGACCGTGAGGCCCTCGCCGTCGGGCGCGAGGTCGACCCGCACGGCGTCGCCGTCGCGGATGTCGCCCGCGAGCAGCTCGCGCGCGAGGCGGTCGTCGATCTCGCGCTGCATGAGCCGACGCAGCGGCCGGGCGCCGTACAGCGGGTCGTGGCCGCGCTCGGCGAGCCAGCGGCGGGCGTCCGGCGTGACGCCGAGCGTGAGCCGGCGGTCCGAGAGCCGCACGCCGAGCCGGTCGATGTAGAGCTCCACGATCTGCGCGAGGTCGTCCATCGACAGGGTCTGGAACACCACGATGTCGTCCAGCCGGTTCACGAACTCCGGCTTGAACGTCTGCCGCACGAGCTGCTGCACGGCCTGCTCGCGCTGGTCGAGCGGCAGCGTGGCGTCGCTGATGAACTGCGAGCCGAGGTTGCTGGTGAGCACGAGGATCACGTTGCGGAAGTCGACCGTGCGGCCCTGCCCGTCGGTGAGCCGGCCGTCGTCGAGCACCTGCAGCAGCACGTCGAACACCTCCGGGTGCGCCTTCTCGACCTCGTCCAGCAGCACCACGGAGTACGGACGGCGCCGCACGGCCTCGGTGAGCTGGCCGCCCTGCTCGTAGCCGACGTACCCGGGAGGCGCGCCCACGAGGCGCGAGACGGCGTACTTCTCGCCGTACTCGCTCATGTCGATGCGCACCATCGCCTTCTCGTCGTCGAACAGGAACTCGGCGAGCGCCTTCGCCAGCTCCGTCTTGCCGACGCCCGTGGGGCCGAGGAAGAGGAAGGAGCCGGTGGGCCGGTCGGGATCCGAGATGCCGGCGCGCGTGCGGCGCACCGCGTCCGCGACGGCCCGCACGGCCTGCTTCTGCCCGATGAGCCGCTTGCCGAGCTCCTGCTCGAGGTGCAGCAGCTTCTCCGTCTCGCCCTGGAGCAGCCGGCCGACGGGGATCCCCGTCCACGCCGCGACGACCGCCGCCACGTCCTCGGCAGTCACCTGCTCGTTCACCATGCGGTCCTCCGCCGACGGCACCGACTCGGCGGCCTCCGCCTGCGCGACCTCGCGCTCGATCACCGGGATCTCGCCGTAGAGCAGCCGCGACGCCTTCTCCAGGTTCCCCTCGCGCTGGGCCCGCTCGGCGCGGATCCGCAGCTCGTTGAGCTCGTCCTTCAGCTTGCCGACGCGGTTGACGCTCGCGCGCTCCGCCTCCCAGCGGCGCTGGAGCTCGCCGAGGGTCTGCTCGCGCGCCTGGACGTCCTCGCGCAGCTTCGCGAGCCGGGCCTTGGACGCCTCGTCCTTCTCGCGCTTGAGGGCGAGCTCCTCGAGGCGCATGCGGTCCACCGCGCGCCGCAGCTCGTCGATCTCCACGGGCGACGAGTCGATCTCCATCCGCAGCCGCGACGCGGCCTCGTCGATGAGGTCGATGGCCTTGTCGGGCAGCTGCCGGGCGGGGATGTACCGGTTGGAGAGGGACGCCGCCGCGACGAGCGCCGCGTCCGTGATGGGCACCTGGTGGTGCGCCTCGTACCGGCCCTTGAGCCCGCGGAGGATCGCGACGGTGTCCTCCACGCTCGGCTCGCCGACGTACACCTGCTGGAACCGGCGCTCGAGGGCGGCGTCCTTCTCGATGTACTGGCGGTACTCGTCGAGCGTGGTGGCGCCGATGAGGCGCAGCTCCCCGCGCGCGAGCATGGGCTTGAGCATGTTCGACGCGGCGACGGATCCCTCGCCGCCGCCCGCGCCCATGAGGGTGTGCAGCTCGTCGACGAACGTGATGATCTCGCCGTCGGCGTCGTCGATCTCCTTGAGCACCGCCTTGAGCCGCTCCTCGAACTCGCCGCGGTACTTGGCGCCCGCGACGAGCGCCGCGAGGTCCAGCGACACGAGCTGCTTGCCCTTGAGCGAGTCGGCCACGTCGCCCGCGACGATGCGCTGCGCGAGGCCCTCGACGACGGCGGTCTTGCCGACGCCGGGCTCGCCGATGAGCACCGGGTTGTTCTTGGTGCGCCGCGTGAGCACCTGGCTGATGCGCCGGATCTCCGCGTCGCGTCCGATGACCGGGTCGAGCTTGCCGCTCTTCGCGATCTCGGTCAGGTTCACCCCGTACTGCTCGAGCGCGGTCTTCGCGTTCTCGTCGGTGGCGGGTGCGCCCTGCATGTTGGCCACTGCGTTCCCTTCGGTCGTACTTGAGTCGTGCTGGCTCAAGTTTACTTCGGGATAGGGCTCAGCGCTACCGGGCGGCGGCGGCCTCCTCGCGGACGGAGGCCGCCGCGACCGCCATCGCGACGTCCTCCGTCACCATCCCGGCGTTCGCCATCGCACCCGCCATGGTGCCCGCGGCCATGGCCACCGGCACGTTCGCGGATCCGCTCGACGCGTTGCCCGCGATGAGGAGACCCGGGACGCTCGTCTGCCCCATCGGATCCGCCGCGACGAAGGGCCCCCACGGCGTGTCCTCGGTCGTGGCGCCGAGCGCGCGGGCGAAGGCGTCCCGCGGGGCGACGCCGGGCATGGCGAAGAGCGAGTCGAGCGGGACGGTCCGGCCGTCGGCGAGCTCCACGCCCTCGAGCGCGCCCCGCTCGCCGAGCACGCGGACGACCGCGGCCTCCTCGACGCGGATGCCGCGGGCGTCGATCCCGGCGCGCGTCGCGGCGTCGATCGCGAGCGGTGACCCGTCAGCCGTGCCGCCCGCCACGAGGAAGGTGATGTCGGCGGACCACTGCCGCAGCATCTGCACGTGGTGGAGGCTGCCGGGCCCGGTCGCGAGCACGCCGATGCGGCGGTCGCGCACCTCGTAGCCGTCGCAGTAGGGGCAGACGACGACGCCCGCGCCCCAGTGCGCGGCGAGGCCGGGGACCTCGGGCAGGACGTCGGCGAGGCCGGTCGCGAGGATCACGCGGCGGGCCGTGACCTCGGCGCCGCCGTCGAGGGTCACGCGGAAGCGCGGGCCCGCGGGGTCGTCGACCGCGGCGACCGCCTCG
>NZ_QWGT01000075.1 GCF_003576405.1 Clavibacter lycopersici | reverse complement strand
ACTGAGGACCGCGGGAGCGCGCCCCTGCGCCCGCGGTCCGATCCGCCCCGCCCGCGCCGCCCGACCCGACCCGACCACGCCCGCCCCGCACCCCAAGGACGCCCATGGCCCTCACGAACCTCCCCTACGACGACGACGCGATCCTCACCGCCGTCCAGTCCGCCACCGCCATCAGCCGGGAGGTGCGTGACGTGCAGGTCGACTTCAGCGGCACGGGCGTCTCCGAGGACAGCGTCGCGCGCATCACGGCGACCATCTCCTGGACCGTCCCGGCGGACGAGGCCGTGCGGATCCTCGACGGGGCCAGGCCGCGCGACTGACCGGACCCGCACCGATCTGCACCCCGATGCGGACGCGGATCCCCCGCTCGGCCGACGACGCGCTGCGCCACCGGTGCGAGGGTGGGGCCATGACCCGACCCGACGCGTCTCCCGCACGCACCGCCGCCGCCCGGGACACCCTCCGGACCGCTCTCCGCGCCACCGCGGTCGTCCTCGTCTTCAGCCTCCTCGTCGGCGGCCTGACCGGCCCGGCGCAGGGCGCCCTGCCCGGGGCCGTGAACCCGCTCGCGAACTCCGCCGGCGGCTGGAGCATGCTCGCGTTCCTCGGCGTGTGGCTCTCCCGTGCACGCCCACCGCTCGGCGCCGTGCTCGGTGCGGTCTCCTTCGTCGCGATGGTGGAGGCGTACGGCGTCGTGAGCCTCTGGCGCGGGTACTTCCTCGCCGACCCGTTCACGTCGATGTGGACCCCCATCGGCCTCATCGCCGGCCCGTTCATCGGCGTCGCGGCCGCCCTCGTGCGGCATGCGTCGCGCCGGTGGACGATCGCGGGGGTGGCGGTGCTCAGCGTCGTGCTCGTCGCCGAGGGGATCTACGGCCTCGCGTTCATCTCGGACACCACCAGCCCCGCCTACTGGACCCTCGAGGTCGCCCTCGGGATCGGCTTCCTCGCCGCGGCGGTGCTGCGAGGGCGGCGCGTACGCGTCAGAGCGCCCGCAGGAGGAGCCCGGCACTAGCCCGCGACGTCAGACCTCGAAGTCGACCGAGGCCGCGGATCCCACGAGGCTCCGCACGAACGCCGCGACACGCTGGTGCTCCGGGTGCACGTCGTAGGCCTCGAGCGCGGCCCGGTCGTCGAAGTCGGCGATCAGCACCACGTCGTGGCTGCGCGCGGAGCCGACCACGTCGCGCCCCACCTGGAACGAGCGGATGCCGGGCACGAGGCCGGGCAGCGTCTCGAGCGCCTCGCGGATGCGCGAGGCGTCGCGGTCGAGGGCGGCGGGATCGCGGTCGGCGAGCTTCCAGGAGACGACGTGGCGGAGGGTCATGCACCGACCCTATCCGCGCGGGGTCTCCGGGCTCAGCCCGCGTCGAGCGCGCGGCGCAGCCGGTCGGCGTCGATGCGCCAGTAGTTGTGCACGCGCCCGTCGATGAGGAGCACCGGGATCTCCTCGGCGAAGCGGTCCGCCAGCGCCCGGTCGTCGAGGATGCTGCGCTCCTCGAGCGTCACCTCGGCGGCCCGGCCGGCGTCGAGGCCGCCCAGGACCTGCGTCACGACCTCGCGCGCGTCGTCGCAGAGATGGCAGCCGGGCTTGCCGACGAGGGTGAGGACCGTTGCGCTCATCCGCCCAGCGTAGGCGAGGGCCGGTGCGGCGCCACCCGGCTCCGCGCCCAGGAGCGTCGCCTACGCTGACCCGATCATGGTCGAGCAGTCGGGCACCCCGGTCCTCGCGTTCTTCGACGTGGACAACACCCTCATCCACGGTGCGAGCGTCTTCCACCTCGTGCGCGGGCTCCGCGCGGCGGGCCTCCTCACGACGCGCGACATCGTGGGCGCCGGTTGGAAGCACGCGCGCTTCAAGGCGCGCGGCGAGAACGACCGGCACCTCGCGTCGGCGCGAGCGCGCGGCCTCGAGGTCGTCACCGGGGTGACGGTGGCGGACATGGCGCTCCTCGCCGCCGACATCTACGAGCGGCACACCGCGCCGATGGTCTGGCCGGAGACGCTGGGCCTCGCGCAGGAGCACCTCGCGAAGGGCCACCAGGTCTGGCTGGTCACAGCCTCGCCGTCGTTCCTGGCCGACGTGATCGCGCGCCGCCTCGGCCTCACGGGTGCGCTGGGCAGCGACCTCGAGGTGCGCGACGGCGCCTACACGGGCCGCCTCGAGGGCGAGTTCCTCCACGGCGCCCACAAGGCCGCCGCCGCCCGCGGGCTCCTCGCGCGCACGGGCGCGGACGCCCGCGAGTGCTGGGCCTACTCCGACTCCCGGCACGACATCCCGCTGCTCACGCTCGTCGGGCACCCGGTGGTCGTGAATCCGGACCAGGCGCTCGCGGCCCACGCGCGCGGATCCGGCTGGCCGTCGATGCGGCTCCGTCGCGCGAGCATCCGCGACGCGCGCCGGCGTGTGCGCCGCGAGGCCGCGCAGGCGGACGGATCCCCCGAACGCTGACGCACGCGCGCGGCCGACCGACCGACCCCGGACGCACGAAGAGGACGCCGCCCCGTCGCCGGGTCGGCGTCCTCTCCATCACGTCATGCGCCCTCGTGGACGCGTCCGCTCTACTTCTTGTTGCGACGCTGGTGGCGCGTCTTGCGAAGCAGCTTGCGGTGCTTCTTCTTCGCCATGCGCTTGCGACGCTTCTTGATCACTGAACCCATAGGGGCACCTCATCTGTTGCCGGACGGAACACGCGGGCTCGAAGCACACGCGGAAAATAGCCTCAGAGGAGTCTAGCCGACATCCGACATGCCGGAGTGACGCGACGCCTCACCGGGCTGGCCGGGCAGCGCGTTCGACGGGTCGATCGCGGCGAGCACGGCGGACTCGGGCACCCGGAAGGAGCGGCCGAAGCGGATGGCGGGCAGGTCGCCCGAGTGCACGAGGCGGTAGACGGTCATCTTGGAGACGCGCATCATCTCGGCCACCTCGGCCACCGTGAGGAATCGGACGTCGGACAGGTCACGCGACATGGGCGGATCGACTCCTCGTTCTGCGTGACCGGCTCACGGACCTCCGTGCCCCCGCGATGCGGGCGCTGGTGCGCGAGTCTAGGGGTCCGGGTGGACGCGTGTCCATCGTGTCACATCGCGCCTCACGCGTCCCGCGAGTTCCCCTGCTTCCGCCCGCGCAGGCGACCGAGGCCGGCCTGCCCCGCGCTGCCGGCGACGCGCGTGGCGTCGTGCACGGCGGCTGCCGCCTGGTAGCGGGTGTCGGCCCAGATCCGGCCGAGGGACGCGGCGAACGGGTAGCCGGCCGGGTCGCCGTCCTCGTCCCCGTCGGGGTCGGCGGACAGGCCGCCGCCGAGCAGCCCGGTGTCGGGATCCGCGTGCGCGTCGTCCTCGACGCCGCCGCCGTCGACGAACGGCGCGACCCATGCGTCGAGCGCCTCGAGCGGCGCGGGCTCCAGGCGGTAGTAGCGGTGCTGCCCCTCCTCCCGCACGGAGACCAGGCCGATGTCGCGCAGGACGCGCAGGTGCTTCGACACGGTCGGCTGGCTGATCGCGAGGGTCTGCACGAGCTCCGAGACGCTGATCTCCCCGGTGGGCGCCTCGGGCACCGCGCGTCGGTCGAGCAGCACGCGGAGGAGGTCGCGCCGGGTGGGATCCGCCACGACGTCGAAGATGTCAGCCATCCCCGAAGGGTATTCGCTCCCGCGCTCGCAGTACCATGACGATCCGGGCCACATGAGCCCGGAAGCGGACAGGGGACCATGCGCGTCAAGCCGGATCACGGGCGTCCCCTCCTCGGGCGCATCCGCGACTTCCTCGACTACTTCGCGCATTCGACGCCCGCGCGCTTCGCGATCCTCATCTTCGCGGCGCTCGTCCTCACGCTCACGACGGTCCTCATGCTCCCCGGCATGAGGTCGAGCGGCACCACCGCGCCCTTCGCGGACGCGCTCTTCACCGCGGTCTCCGCCATCTGCGTCACGGGTCTCGCGACCGTCGACATGGCGACCTACTGGACCCCGCTCGGCCACGCCTTCATCGCGCTCGGCGTGCAGATCGGCGGCATCGGCGTGCTGACGCTCGCGTCGATCATGGGGCTCATCGTGTCGCGCCGCCTCGGCCTCAAGGCGCGGCTCATGGCGGCGAGCGACAGCAACCCGCTGCGGATCCACCACGGCCCCGTCGCCGAGGGCCAGGCCGTGAAGCTCGGCGAGATCGGCACGCTGCTGCTCACGGTGGCGATCAGCGCCCTCGTCATCGAGCTGTCCATCGCCGCCCTGCTGTTCCCGCGGATCCTGCTGGAGGGGATCCCCGTCGGCCAGGCCGCGCTCGACGCCTTCTACTACTCGCTCATGGCGTTCACCAACACGGGATTCGTGTTCAGCGAGGCCGGCTTCGAGCTGTACCACCAGGACTACTGGTTCCTCAGCCTGCTCATGATCGGCGTCTTCCTCGGCAGCATCGGCTTCCCGGTCATCTACGCCGTGTACCGCGGGTGGCGGAGGCCGCGGCGCTTCTCCGTGCACGTGAAGCTCACGCTGTGGACGTCGCTCATCCTCATCGTGCTGGGCACGCTCGCGTACGTCGTGCTCGAGTGGGACAACAGGAAGACGTTCGCGCTCATGGATCCCGTGCAGCACGGCTTCCAGGCGCTGTTCCTCTCCGTCATGACGCGCTCCGGCGGCTTCTCCACGCTGGACATGGCCGACTTCGGGAACGCGAGCCTGCTGGTCACGGACATGCTCATGTTCATCGGCGGCGGATCCGCGTCCACCGCCGGCGGCATCAAGGTCACGACCCTCGCGATCCTGTTCCTCGCGGCGTTCGCCGAGGCCCGCGGCAGCGAGTCGATGGAGGTCTTCGAGCGCCGCATCCCGAGCGACGTGCTGCGCCTCGCGGTCAGCATCGTGCTCTGGGGCGCGACGACCGTGGCGCTCAGCAGCATCGTGCTGCTGCAGATCTCCGGCGAGCGCCTCGACTACGTCCTCTTCGACGCCATCAGCGCGTTCGCCACCTCGGGCCTCAGCACGGGCTTCACGGCCGAGGCCACGGATCCCGCCAAGTACGTGCTGGCGGCCACGATGTTCCTGGGGCGCGTCGGCACGGTGACCCTCGCGGCGGCCCTCGCCGCGAGCACCCGACGGCAGCTCTTCAAGCGCTCCGAGGAGCGGCCCATCGTCGGCTGAGCCGGCGACGCGCACCCCATCCACCCGCACCGACCGGATCAGAGAGGCCCCCATGGGCGACCGCATCCCCCACAACGCCCCCGTGCTCGTCATCGGGCTCGGCCGCTTCGGCGCCGCGACCGCCGGGCAGCTCGCCCGCCTAGACCGGGAGGTGCTCGCGATCGACGCGAGCGAGGGCCTCGTGCAGAAGTGGTCGGATCGCGTCACTCACGCCGTGCAGGCCGACGCGCGCAACATCGAGGCGCTGCAGCAGCTGGGCGCCAAGGACTTCTCGATCGCGGTCGTCGCGGTGGGGTCGTCCATCGAGGCGAGCGTGCTCATCACGGCCAACCTGGTGGACCTCAAGATCCCGCAGATCTGGGCCAAGGCCATCAGCCAGTCGCACGGCAAGATCCTCGAGCGGATCGGCGCGAACCACGTGATCTACCCGGAGGCGGAGGCCGGTGAGCGCGTCGCGCACCTCGTGTCCGGGCGGATGCTCGACTTCATCGAGTTCGACGACGACTTCGTGCTGGCGAAGATGTACCCGCCGAAGCCCATCCGCGGCATGACGCTGCTGGAGTCGGCCGTGCGGCGCCGCTACCGGATCACCGTGGTCGGCGTGAAGACGCCAGGCAAGCCCTTCACCTACGCCACCTCCGAGACGCTGGTCTCGAACCACGACCTCATCATCGTGTCGGGCACCTCGGCCGACATCGAGCGGTTCGCCTCGCTGTCCTGACGCGCGGGCCCGTCGTCGGCGGCGATGGCTCCGGTCAGCCGGCCGCGAGCTCCCGCGCGCGGGCGAGCGCGGCGTCGGTCGCGCGGTCGAAGAGCGCGGAGAGATCCGCCGCCTGCAGCACCTCGACGGCGCGCTCGGTCGTGCCCTTGGGGCTCGTGACCCGGCGGCGGAGCTCCGCGGGCTCGTCCCCCGATGCCGCGAGCAGCTCGACCGCGCCGCGGAACGTGCCCTGCACGAGCACGCGCGCCTCGTCCGGCGTGAAGCCCTTGGCCACGGCCGTCCGCGTCAGCTCCTCGATGAGCAGGAAGACGTAGGCGGGGCCGGATCCGGAGATCGTGCTGAGCGCGTCGATGCGCTCCTCGGGCACCTCGACGACGTCGCCGACCGTCGCGAACACCGCACGCGCGAGCGCCAGGTCCTCGGCGGTCGAGCGCGTGCCGGCGGCGAGGCCCGTGACGCCGCGACCGACGAGCGACGGCGTGTTCGGCATCGAGCGGAGCACGGACACGTGCGCGGGCAGCAGCGACTCGAAGGTCGCGATGGTCACGCCCGCCGCGACGCTGATCACGACCGCGCCGGCATCCAGGTCGCCCGCGATCTCGCGCAGCAGGTCGGGCACCATGTGCGGCTTCACGCCCACGATCACGACGCGGGCCCCGCGGACCGCGCGCCGGTTGGCGTCGGCGTCCTCCTCGACGCTGGACGCCTCGACGCCGTCCCGCTCCGCGAGCGCCGCGGCGCTGACCGTCGAGCGGGTCGTCACGCGCACGTCGCCGTCGACCTCGACGCCCGGCTGCAGCAGGCCGCCGAGGATGGCGCCGTTCATGGATCCCGTGCCGAGCATCGCGAGCGACGGCAGGCGGACGAGGGCGGACGGGACGGGGCGGGAGGCGTCGGGCATGGCTCGATCCTAGGGACCGGGCGTCGCCCGATCGGGGCCGTCGGCGGCCCCTCGTGCGTGGCTAGGCTGAGGCGACCGGGGCATGCGCGCCCGGGCGGCCCGAGCCGTCCCCGCCGGTCGAGGAGGACAGGCCTTGAGCGAATCCCACGGCAGCAAGGCGATCTTCGCCGCGCTCACCGCCAACGTCGGCATCGCGATCACCAAGTTCGTCGCGGCCTTCTTCTCCGGCTCCTCCTCGATGCTCGCCGAGGGCGTGCACTCGCTCGCGGACTCCGGCAACCAGATCCTCCTGCTCATCGGCGGCAAGCGCGCCAAGCGCCTGGCGGACGAGGAGCACCCCTTCGGCTACGGCCGGGTGCGGTACGTCTACGCGTTCATCGTCTCGATCATCCTGTTCTCGGTCGGCGGCGTGTACTCGCTGTACGAGGGGATCCACAAGATCGAGCACCCGGAGCCGCTCGACGTGCCGTGGCTCCCGGTCGTCGTGCTCCTCATCGCCATCGGCCTGGAGTCGTTCTCGCTGCGCACCGCGATCAAGGAGTCGAACCCGCTGCGCGGCACGCAGACGTGGGTGCAGTTCGTGCGCCGCGCGAAGAGCCCCGAGCTCCCCGTCCTGCTGCTCGAGGACACGGCCGCGCTCTCGGGCCTCGTGTTCGCGCTCCTCGGCGTGACGGCCTCGATCCTCACCGGCGACGGCATCTACGACGGCATCGGCACCCTGCTCATCGGCGTGCTGCTGGTGGCGGTCGCCGTGATCCTCGGGGTCGAGATGAGCAGCCTGCTCGTCGGCGAGGGCGCGTCGAGGCCGGACCTCGCGGCCATCCGCGCCGCCATCACCGCGGGCCACGAGGCCGAGTCGATCATCCACATGAAGACGCTCTACCTCGGCCCGGACGAGCTGCTCGTCGCCGCGAAGATCGCCATGCCCGCCACGAGCTCGCTCGGCGACGTGGCCGCGGGGATCGACGCGATCGAGCGCCGCGTGCGCGAGGCCGTCCCCGTCGCCCGCGTCATCTACCTGGAGCCCGACGTGCGGGTCGCCACGCGCTGATCCCGCGCCGGCGGTCAGCCGGTCAACCGGTCAACCGTCGAGCGGATCCGCGCCCGCGGCGAGGCGTCGCTCGGCGAAGAACGCGTCCAGCAGCCGCGTGCTCTCCTCCGCCGCGACACCCGCGAACACCTCGGCGCGATGCGGGAGTCGACGGTCGCGCAGCACGTCGTAGAGCGATCCGGCGGCGCCCGCCTTCTCGTCCCACGCGCCGAACACCACGCGCGGCACCCGCGCCGCGAGGATGGCGCCCGCGCACATCACGCACGGCTCGAGCGTGACCACGAGCGTCGTCCCGACGAGGTGGCGGTCGCCCGTGGTGGCCGCGGCCTCCCGCAGCGCCTCCACCTCGGCGTGGGCGGTCGGATCCTGTCGCGCCTCGCGGAGGTTGCGCCCGCGCCCGATGACGGCGCCCGACGCGTCGACCACGACGGCGCCCACGGGCACGTCGCCGGTGGCCGCGCAGGCCCGCGCCTCGTCGAGCGCCACGGCCATCCAGCGCACGTAGTCGCCGGGCACGCGCAGGTCCAATCGCGTTCCCCCTTGCTGATTAGATGGAGCCTATGCGAGTCCACGTAGCCGACCACCCGCTCATCACGCACAAGCTGACGGCGCTGCGGGACCGCACCACCCCCTCCCCCGTGTTCCGCAGCCTCGCCGACGAGCTGGTCACGTTGCTGGCCTACGAGGCCACGCGCGACGTGCGGGTCGAGACCATCACGGTGCAGACCCCGGTCGCGCCCGCGCAGGGCCTCACGCTCAGCGACCCGAAGCCGCTCGTCGTGCCCATCCTCCGCGCGGGCCTCGGCATGCTCGACGGCCTGATGCGCCTCATGCCCAGCGCCGAGGTCGGCTTCCTCGGCATGGTGCGCAACGAGGAGACGCTGCAGCCGGACATCTACGCCGAGCGCCTGCCCACCGACCTGTCCAACCGCCAGTGCTTCGTGGTGGATCCGATGCTCGCGACGGGCGGATCCCTCATCGCGGCCATCGAGTACCTCTTCGACCGCGGGGCCGTCGACGTCACGTGCATCTGCCTCATCGCCGCACCCGAGGGCCTGAAGGCCGTCGAGGAGGCGACCGCCGGCCGCGAGGTCACCATCGTGCTGGGCGCTCTCGACGAGAGGCTCGACGAGGTCGGCTACATCATCCCGGGCCTCGGCGACGCGGGCGACCGCCTGTACGGCACCGCCGCGCACTGACGCGGGACCTCCGCTCCTCCGGCGCCGGCTCCCCTCGGGGACGGGCGCCGCTGTGCGTCCACGCACGATTCCTGCGCGTCCCGCACGATTCCGGCTCCTCCTGTTGACACGGGCGCACGGATCCGTGCAAGCTCTCCCCATGACTCTGAACGCGCACGTCCTGACCTCCTCCGAGGCCTCGGGAGTCGCCGGCATGATGATGCTCGGCCGTGTCGCGATGTCCTGTCGAATGTCGGCCTGAACCGCCACCTTCGCCTGAGCGGTCCCGCGACGAGCACGTCGCCGACCCTCCCCGCCGTCACCGGCGCATCCGCCCCCTGAGGCGTCTCGCACTCCCCTGAGGTCCCGCGCACTCCCGCTGCGCCGCACCCGCATCATCACAAGGACTCCCGCCATGTCGCTCGCGACCATCGACACCGCCCGCACCTCCCTCCGATCCGCACCTGCCGCCCCCGCCCTCCGCGCGGCCGCGCCCCTCGCCCCGCCGCTCCGTCGCCCCCAGGCCGTGCCCGCATCCGTCAGCGCCGCGGCCGCCGCCGCGCCGAGCGCCGCACCTGCACCTGCACCCGCTCGCCCGGCCCGCCTCCGCGCCGTGCCCGAGGGCACCGAGGCCCGCGGCTTCGCCATCTACGTCGGCCTCGACGAGCTCAAGGCGGCTGCCGCCGGCACCGACCTCGGCACCGTCGTCGCCGCCCTCAAGCGCCTGGCCGCCGAGCTGGCTCCCGGCGTCGAGACCCACGCCGCCGTCGCCCTCGCCCCCGAGGGCGCGGGCGGCCGCGACATCGACGTGGTCCGGCTCGCGCTGCAGGATCCGGCCGCCGTCGCCCAGCACCGCGAGCAGCCCGAGGACGAGGACCGCGCAGGCGGCGGCGTCACGGTCGACCTGTCGCGCAAGCGCGTCCTGCTCGACGGCGAGACCGCCCCGCTCACCTACAAGGAGTTCGAGCTCCTGCAGTACCTGGTGCTCCGCGAGGGCCGCACCATCGAGCGATCGGAGCTCATCGCCTCGCTGTGGTCCGCCGCGGACGAGGACGACGTGCCGAACGAGCGCACCATCGACGTGCACGTCCGCCGCCTGCGCTCCAAGCTCGGCCGCTACGAGGAGATCGTCCGCACCGTGCGGGGTGCCGGCTACCGGTTCGACCGGCACGCGGACGTCGCCGTGCACCACGCGAGCACCCAGTCGCCCGACCTGTTCTGAGGCGTCCTCGTGCGCTCAGCCTGCGCTTGCGGAGATTTCGGCGATCTCCCAGCAGATCGGGCCGGTTCGAGGTAGCGGGGCGTTACGGGATCGTTATACAGTCTTCTCGTCCCCACCGTTTGCTGTGGCGGTGGAGACGGAATGTGATTGCAGGACACTCCTGGTGCAAGGGAGAGGGCCGGCCCCATGCCTCTGGGGTCGGCCCTCAGTCATGTCCGGCGCGGATCCCCCTCGGGCGGCCCTCGGGGCGCCGCTCAGTAGACTTCACCTCGACAGCGTGCGCCCGATCACCATCGCGATGCGCACCGGACGAGGAGGCCTGGTGGGCGAGACAGCGGACGCCGTGCGGGCCTGGGAATCGCTCTTCCGCGCACAGGTCAGCGTCATGCGACGCCTCAGCGCCGAGTTCCCCAGCCGCGAGCTCTCGTTCAACGAGTACGACGTGCTGTTCAACATCTCCCGCCAGCCCGAGGGGCGCCTCCGCCTCCGCGACCTGAACCAGCACGTGCTCCTCACCCAGCCCAGCGTGAGCCGCCTCATCGACCGGCTCGTCGCCCGCGGCCTGGTCGTGAAGTGCGGCGACGAGAGCGACGGCAGGGCCACCATCGTGCGGCTCACCGACGCAGGGGATGCGGCCTTCCGCGCGGTCGCGCGGGTGCACATGGAGTCCATCGCCTCGACCGTGGGCGGGGCGCTCACAGCGGAGGAGCTGAACACGCTGCGCGAGCTCACCGACAAGCTGCGCGGGAGCGTCGCCGAGGCCTAGGCCCCGGATCCATCCGACGCAGGCGGGCGCGCGAACGGCCCGCCGCGGGCGACGAGCAGGCGCAGCAGCGACATCACCAGGTCGACCGCGGTCACGGTGCACGCAGCCCAGCCGACCGCCGTCGTGAGGGCCGCCGCGACGGGACCGCCGACCTCGGCCGCGGTGAGGATGCCCACGATGACCACGCCCACGACCGCCGCGGCGACGGCGTCCACCGCGGAGAAGGGCGGCACGGTCTCGGCCGCGGCAGGCCCGCGGCGCCGGCTGCGGGGTGCGAGCCGGTGCAGGCCGTCGCGGATCCGGGAGACGCCGTACGCCGCCTCCGCGGCCTCGAGCGGGAGGAACGTCGCGCCGAAGACCACGTCGGCCGCGGTGCGCTCGCGGATCCGGCGCAGGGTGCGAAGGTGCAGCGGCAGGCGAACCACGACGGGCACGGCCCACCACCACGCGGGCTCCAGCATGCCCTGGAT
>NZ_QWGT01000074.1 GCF_003576405.1 Clavibacter lycopersici | reverse complement strand
CGGCTGCGACCCGTCCGCGGCGGCGCGCGAGGCGGCCGAGACGCGCGGCCTCACCGCGGTCGCCGACGTGTCCGCGCTCGCCGGGATCCCCTACGTCGTCCTCTCTCTGCCCTCCGCGCGCGTGGTCGAGGCCACCGTGCCCGCGCTCCTCGCCGTGCCGGGCACCGTGGCCGTGGTCGACACCACCACCTCGGAGCCCGGGACCAGCGCCGCCATGGCGGAGCTGGCCGCCGCGCACGGCGCCGCGTTCGTCGACGCCCCGGTCTCCGGCGGCAACACGGGCGCGGCCGCGGGCACGCTGGCGTCCTTCGTCGGCGGATCCCCGGAGGCCGTCGACGCCGCCCGCCCCGTGCTCGAGGCGCTCACGTCCGGCGGCTGGCGCCATGTCGGCCCCGCCGGATCCGGCAACGTCGTGAAGCTCCTCAACAACATGCTCGTCTCGGTCAACCTGCTCGCGGTCGCCGAGGCGATGGACGTCGCCGCGGCCCACGGGATCGACCTCGACACCGCGGTCGCCGCGCTCAACACGGCCACGGGCGCGAGCACGGTCAGCCAGCGGATGTTCCCCGACCAGATCCTCAGCGGGCGCTTCGGATCCGGGTTCGCGCTCGGGCTCATGGCCCGCGACGTGGCGCTCGCGCACGACGTGGCCCGCGCGACCGGCGCGGCCCCCGGGCTCTTCGCGGAGACCGACGCGCGCTGGCAGCGGGCGCTCGCCGCCCTCGGGCCGCAGGCCGACTTCGTCGCCGCCACCTCCACATTCACCACGGCGACCACCGCCCTGGATCCCGCGCAGCTCCCCGCCCGGAAGGACGACACCGCATCATGACCACCACCGCCCCGACCACCCGCACGCCGCTCCTCGACGCCGTCGACCCGGCCGCGCACCCCGCCGAGCGCGCCCGCGCGCTCATCGCGCACGCGTTCCCGGACGGCATCGGCACCTGGGCCGAGGGCCGCGTGCACCCGGGCGACGGCCCCGCGATCGACCTCGTCGACGCCGCCACGGGCGAGGTCGTCACGAGCTACGCGGATCCCGGCACGGCCGGCGCCGAGACCGCCCTCGCCGCCGCCGTCCGCGGGGCCCGCATCTGGGGCGCGATGGATCCCTACGACCGCGCCGCGATCCTCCGCGAGGTCTCCCGCGTGATCGGCGAGCACCGGGAGGAGCTCGCCGTGCTCGAGACGGTGACGACCGGCAAGCCGCTCCGCGACGCCCGCGTCGAGGCCGGCCGCGTCGCCCAGATGTTCGGCTACTACGCCGGCTGGGCCGACAAGGTCACCGGCCAGACGATCCCCGTCCCCGGCGACTGGCTCACCTACACGACGCGCGTGCCGTGGGGCGTGGTGGTCGCGGTCACGCCGTGGAACTCGCCGCTGTTCACGGCCGGCTGGAACTCGTCCGCGCCGCTCGCCGCGGGCAACGCCGTGATCCTCAAGCCCAGCGAGCACACGCCGCTCAGCACCATCCGCCTGGCGCAGCTGGCCGAGGAGGCGGGCCTGCCGGCGGGCGTCCTGTCGGTCGCGGTCGGCGCGGGCACGACGGTCGGCGCCGCGCTCAGCACGGACCGGCGCGTGGGCAAGCTGAGCTTCATCGGATCCGTGCCCGTCGGCCGCACGGTCGCGCAGGCCGCGGCGGGCGCGGGCATCCCGGTCGTGCTGGAGCTCGGCGGCAAGAGCGCCAACATCGTCTTCGCCGACGCGGACCTCGACCAGGCCGCGCGCGGTGCCGTGAGCGCGGTGTTCTCGGGCGCCGGGCAGTCGTGCGTCGCCGGATCCCGCCTGCTCGTCGAACGCGGCGTGCACGACGAGCTCGTGGCCCGCATCGTCGCCCACGTGGAGGCGCTCCGGCTGGGCGACCCGCTCGACCCCGCCACCGAGATCGGCCCGATCATCTCCCGCCGCCAGGTCGCGACCATCCGCTCGCTCATCCAGGCGGGCCAGGAGGACGGCGCGCGTCGCCTCTCCGGCGCGACCCCGTCGGCCGCGGTCGCCGAGGGCGCGCTCGCCGACGGCAGCTGGATCATGCCCACGATCCTCGACGGCGTGGAGCCCGGCCACCGCCTCGAGACGACCGAGGTGTTCGGCCCCGTCCTCGGCGTCTCCGTCTTCGACACCGAGGAGGAGGTGGTCGCGCGCGCGAACGCCACGGGCTTCGGCCTCGCGGGCGCCGTCTGGACCTCCGACGTGTCGCGCGCGCACCGCGTGGCCGCGGCCGTGGACGCCGGCACCTTCTGGATCAACGCCTACAAGACCATCCACGTCGCGGTGCCGTTCGGAGGCTTCGGCGAGTCCGGGCACGGCCGCTCGTCGGGCCCGGGCGTGCTCGACGAGTACACGCAGCAGAAGGCGGTGTGGGTGCCGACGACGCCTCCGCCCGCGCCGTTCCCGTCGATGCTCGGCTGACGGATCCCGCCGGCGTCGCCACCGGCCCGGACGCGACGACGCCCCGGCGGACCAGGTCCGTCGGGGCGTCGTCGTCGAGCGGTGGGATCAGCTGGCGAGCGTGTCCACGTAGTCCTGGTTCTCGGCGATCCATGCCTCGACGACCTCGGTGTAGTCGTCGCCGTCGACGCCGCTGTTGAACATGGCGTTCTCGAGCGAGGAGAGGGTCGGGGTGTCCATCGTGAAGGCCTTCAGGCGCTCGGCGAGGGCGGGGAAGTCCTCCGTGAAGCTCTTGCCGCCGAACGAGTGGATCCCCTCGGCGTCGCCCAGGGTGCCCTTCGGGTCGGCGAGGTCCTTGATGGGGAAGGCGTCGTACGCCCAGTGCGGGCTCCACAGCGTGACGGCGATGTTCTCGCCGGCATCCGTGGCGCTCTTCAGCTCGGTGAGCATGGCCGCGGTGGACGAGGTCTGCAGCTCGAGGCCGGTGATCTCGTACTTCGGGATGGTCTGCTCCTGCACGGCGGTGGTGAGGCCGGCGCCGGACTCGATCCCGACGATCGTGCCGCCGAACAGGTCGGCGTTCTCCTGCAGCTGCTCGATGGAGTCGATGGGGGCGTCCTCGTTCACGGCGATCGCGAGCTTGGCGTCCTCGTTCCACGCGCCGAGGTCGGTCAGGTCGTCGCCGTAGTCCTCGATGTACTTGGCGTGCGTGGTCGGCAGCCAGGTGTCGAGCACGACGTCGAGGTCGTCGGTGGTGAGGCCGACGTAGCCGGGGGCCACGTCCACCATCTCGAGGTTCACGGTGTAGCCCTCGTCCTCGAGGACGCTCTTCCACAGCCAGGACGCGGCGATGCCCTCGTCCCAGCCGTTGAAGACGGCCATGTCGACGACGCTGTTGTCGCCGTTCTCCAGCGTCTCGTCGGCCGCGGGGGATCCGGACGTGGAGGGCGGGGAGCACGCGGCGAGGCCGAACAGGGCGGCGCCGAGGGTGATGGATGTCGCGAGTGTGCGCTTCTTCATGTGTTCCTTCCGAGAACGTGGATGCGGTGTGGTGCGGGTGGGAGGGGGAGCGGACGCGCGGGCGTCAGGCGGAGGCGGTCGCGGGCTCCGGGCGGCGGTGCGCCTCGGGGTCGGCGGCGTCCCGGTCGGGGGTCGAGGCGACGCGCGCCGCGGGTCGGCGGCGGCGGGTCCTGCGGTCCTCGCCGAGGGCCGCGGTCATGCGGTCGAGGATGATCGCGAGGATCACGACGGAGACGCCTGCCTCGGCGCCGAGCGCGACGTCGATGCGGCCGAGGCTCGCGATGACGTCCTCTCCGAGTCCGCCGGCGCCGACGAGGCCGGCGATGACGACCATGGAGAGCGACAGCATGATGACCTGGTTGATGCCGGCCATGATGCTGGGCTTCGCGAGCGGGAGCTGGATCTGCCGCAGGATGCGCCACGGCGAGGAGCCGAACGCCTGGCCCGCCTCCACCACCTCGGTGTCGACGCCGCGGATCCCGAGCTCGGTGAGACGCACGCCGGGTGCCATCGCGAACACGATGGTCGCGACGATGCCGGGCACGACGCCCAGGCGGAACAGCAGCAGCGCCGGGATCAGGTAGACGAACGCGGGCGTCGTCTGCATGAAGTCGAGGATCGGCCGGATGATGCGGGACGCCACGTCGGACTTGGCCGCCAGCACGCCGATGGGGATGCTGATGATGATCGCGAGCGCGCTGGCGACCAGCACGAGCGCCAGCGTCGCCATCGCGTTCTCCCACTGGTCGAGGGTGCCGATGAACAGCAGGCCGATCGCCGTGCCGACGGCGAGCTTCCAGCCGCGGGCGAGGTAGGCGAGCCCGGCGATCACGATGACGATCGCCCAGAACGGCGGAGCGGCCAGCGCGTAGGCCACCCACTCGTAGAAGAACGTGAACAGGACGCGGAGCGCGTCGAACAGGCCGCGGAAGTTCGTGGTGAGGACGTCGACGCCGTCGGAGACCCAGTCGCCGAACGGGATGCGGAGGATGTCGTTCATCGGTGGCTCCCCTCGTGGCGTGCGTCGGCACGATCCGGCGAGTCGGCCTCGGACGATCCGGATCCGACGACGACGACGGGGTTCTCGCCCGTCGCCAGCGTCTCGTCGAGCTCGCTGTCGGAGATCCGCGTCACGGGCTCGAGCACGGGGATCGGGGAGGTCGACGTGTCGACGTTCCCGAGCGCGGCGAGCAGCGTCACGCGGGGGATCACCCCGAGCAGCCGGTCGTCGGCGTCCACCACCGCGATGGGCAGCGGGCTCTCGACCGCGAGCTCGAAGAGGTCGACGAGGGACGCGTCCGGCCCGACCTTCGCGAACGCCGTGCTGACGATGCGCTCGAGGTCGGTGTCGTTCGTCTTCACCTGGTGCATGACGTGGCTGTCGCGCACCCAGCCGAGGAGGCGCCGGTCGCGGCCGAGCACGAAGAGGGCGGCGGTCTGCAGGTCGCGGAGCACGCGCAGGGCGCCGCGCGGGCCGACCGTGAGCGGCACGACGGCGCGCGCCGGCTCCATCACGCTCGAGGCGGTGAGCACGCGGGCGCGGTCGACGTCCTGCACGAACTGGGCGACGTAATCGTTGGCCGGGTCGGTGAGGATCTCCTCGGGCGTGCCGATCTGCACGATGCGGCCATCGCGCATCACGGCGATGCGGTCGCCGAGGAACATGGCCTCGTTGAGGTCGTGCGTGATGAAGACGATGGTCTTCCCGAGGCGGGACTGCAGCTCGAGCAGCTGCTCCTGCATCTCGCGGCGGATGAGCGGGTCGAGCGCGCTGAACGCCTCGTCCATGAGCAGGATCTCGGTGTCCGCGGCGAGCGCGCGGGCGATGCCGACGCGCTGCTGCATCCCGCCGGACAGCTCGGACGGCATCTCGTCCGCCCAGCCGTCGAGGCCGACCATGCCGACGACCTCGCGCGCCTTCGCGAGCCGCTCGGCGCGGCCGACGCCCTGCACCTCGAGCCCGTAGGCGACGTTGTCGATGACGGTGCGGTGCGGCAGGAGCGCGAAGTGCTGGAAGACCATGGACACGTGCGAGCGGCGCACCTGGCGCAGCCGGGTCGCGGGCACGTCGGTGATGCTCTCGCCCGCGACCTCGACGGTGCCGGCGGTCGGCTCCCACAGGCCGTTGAGCATGCGGATGAGGGTCGACTTGCCGGATCCCGACAGGCCCATGACGACGAAGATCTCACCGGGCTGCACGTCGAACGACGCGTCGATGACGGCGGCCGTGCCGAGGTGGGCGGTCTCCTCGCGGCTGGCGCCCGCGGCGAGGCGGCGGGCGGCGTCGTGGCCGCGGCGGCCGAAGACCTTGTAGAGGCCGCGGGCGCGGACGGCGGGGACGGGAGCGGCAGCGGTGTCGGTGTCGGTCTCGGCGGGGCGGGCTGTGGTGACGGTCATGGATTCTCCATGCGGTCGTCGGCCGGCTCCGGGCACGGGGGTGCGGTGGTTCAGGAGCGGGGCGGACGTCGGCGCGTTCGGTCGACGGACGGGTCGGAGGAGGTGCGGGAAGCGGCCGAGGATCGGGGCCGGGCGTGAGCGCCGGATCCCGAGACCCTCGGGCGTCCTCCGCGGGCGGGACCACGGGGTCCGCGCCCACTCCACCGGACCGTACGACGACCGCGTGCCGATGGTGATCGGCGGCCGGTCGGCGCGTCCTGGATGATGACGGGCCCGTTCATCCGGGCCGTGTCGAAGGTAGCCCGGGGCCCGCGGAGGGACTAATCGCGGAGCCCTCCGCGAGGCCCTCCGGGCGGGGTGGGCGGCGCCCGATCGCCATGGCCGTGGGGATCGCGTCGTGTCCCGATCGTTATGCGCCATCCCGGGCCGTATGGGCGTCCGCTTCCGGTTAACCGCTTTACACGACCCCCGATCCGGTGTTAGCGTCGCCGCCATCGGGTCCGCGACGACGCCTCCCGGATGCGCGCGCAGCTGGCGGATCGGAGGACGTCGGGACCCGGATCCACCGCCACCTCAAGGAAGAGACCACGCGATGTCCCCTCGATCCACCGCCCGCCGCCGCCTCATCGGCGCCGCCGCCTTCGCGGCCACCGTCCCCCTCGTGCTCGCCGGCTGCTCCGGCGGCGGCGGGGGCGGATCCTCGTCCGGCGGGGATCCGAAGACGATCACCGTCACCGACTACTACAACGAGGGCAACGACGACACCGTCATCGGCGACACCCTCACCAAGTGCGGCGAGTCCCTCGGCGTCACGATCGAGCGCACGTCGATCCCGGGCTCGAGCCTCATCCAGAAGGTGCTGCAGCAGGCCTCGTCGCGCACGCTGCCCGACGTGCTCATGCTCGACAACCCCGACCTGCAGCAGATCGCCGCGACCGGCGCCCTCGCCCCGCTCGAGGACTTCGGCATCTCCACCGACGGCTACGCGCAGGGCGTGATCGACGCCGGCACCTACGAGGGCAAGACGTACGGCCTCGCACCCACCGTCAACACGATCGCGCTGTTCTACAACACGCAGATGCTGGCCGACGCGGGGATCCAGCCGCCCACGACGTGGGACGAGCTCACGACCGCAGCCGCCGCGCTCAAGAACGGCGACCGCTACGGCATCGCGATGGACGCCAACGCCACCTACGAGGGCACCTGGCAGTTCCTGCCCTTCATGTGGTCGAACGGCGGCGACGAGAAGGACATCGCCACCCCCGAGACCGCGGAGGCGCTGCAGCTCTGGACCGACCTCGTGAAGGACGGCTCGGCGTCGCAGAGCGTCGTGAACTGGACCCAGTCCGACGTCAACGACCAGTTCATGGCAGGCAAGACGGCGATGATGATCAACGGCCCGTGGCAGATCCCCGCGCTCACCGAGTCGGGCGTCGACTACGGCATCGCGAAGATCCCCGCGCCGACCGCGGGCGGCACCGCCGTCGCCCCGCTCGGCGGCGAGGTCTGGACCGTCCCGCAGACCGGCGACGAGGAGAAGCAGGCGACGGCCGCGAAGGTCGTCGAGTGCCTCAACTCGGACGAGAACCAGCTCGACATGGCGACCAAGCGCTTCACGATCCCGTCGAAGACCGCGGTCGCCACCGAGTTCGGCCAGCAGGTTCCCGAGGAGCAGGTGTTCGTCGACCTCGTCGCCGACGCCCGCGCCCGCACCGGCGAGCTCGGCGAGGACTGGCCGAAGGCCGCCACCAAGATCTACACGGCCGTGCAGTCCGCGCTCACCGGCCAGTCCTCCCCGGAGGACGCGCTGAAGAACGCCGAGCAGGGCTGATGGCGACGACCGCCGTCCCCGCTCGCCCGACCGCGCAGGCGGTCGGGCGAGCCCGGGGCGCCGGGGACGCGGCGGATGCGCCGCGGCCCGTGCGCCGCCGACCCCGCTGGAGGTG
Organism: Clavibacter lycopersici; assembly: GCF_003576405.1. Lineage (GTDB taxonomy): Bacteria > Actinomycetota > Actinomycetes > Actinomycetales > Microbacteriaceae > Clavibacter > Clavibacter lycopersici. The sequence goes on along the minus strand of NZ_QWGT01000074.1, from coordinate 3,709 downwards.
GGAGCGCTTCTTCCAGGCGATGTTCCTGGTGCCGGCGGTCGTCTACCTCGTGCTCTTCTTCGGCTTCCCGGTCGTGAAGAACATCGTCATGAGCTTCCAGGAGTACACGACGACCACCTTCTACACGGGCGAGGCGCCGTGGGTCGGGTTCGCGAACTACGCGTCGGTGCTCTCGTCGGGGATCTTCTCGACGGCGCTCCTCAACACGTTCCTGTTCACCGCGGGGTCGATCCTCGGCCAGTTCGTCATCGGCCTCGTGCTCGCGCTGTTCTTCCGCCGGGCCTTCCCGCTCAACGGCCTGCTGCGGGCGCTGCTGCTCCTGCCGTGGCTGCTGCCGCTCATCGTCTCGAGCGCGGTGTGGAAGTGGATCCTCGACCAGGACTCCGGCGTGCTCAACCAGTTCCTGCTCGGCGCCGGCGTCGTGCAGGACCCGGTGCCGTGGCTCACGAGCCCCGCGTTCGCGCTCATCACGGTGATCGCCGTGAACGTGTGGATCGGGATCCCGTTCAACACGACCATCCTCTACGGCGGCCTGCAGGACATCCCGCCGGAGCTGTACGAGGCCGGATCCCTCGACGGCGCGACCGGCTGGAAGGGCTTCCGCCACATCACCTGGCCGCTGCTGCGACCCGTGGTCGGCGTGGTGCTCGTGCTCGGCGTCGTCTACACGATCAAGGTGCTCGACATCATCCTCGGCCTCACGAACGGCGGGCCAGCGAACTCGACGCAGACCATCGCGACGCAGTCGTACACGCTCTCGTTCCAGCAGTTCGACTTCGGGTCGGGCGCCGCCCTCAGCAACATCCTCATCGCCATCTCGGCGGTGTTCGCGGTGGTCTACCTCCGCGCGAACAGGAAGGCCGTCGATGACTGACACCGCCGAGCGCCTCGTCCCCGCTCACGCCCGCCGGGCGCCGTCCGGGTCGCGCCGACCGCGGGCCGACCGCAGCTGGATCGGCACGGTCGTCGGCATCGCGCTGCTCGCCGTGATGCTGTTCCCCGTCTACTGGATGGTCAACATCTCGCTGCAGCCCGCGGGTCCCGCCATCCAGGCCGCCTGGTTCCCGTTCGAGGCGCAGTTCAACGGCTACGCGACGGCGCTCTCGGAGCAGGGCCAGGCGCTCGGCACGAGCCTCGTGATCGCGCTCGGCAGCGTCGTGCTGAGCCTCGCCATCGCGACCCCGGCGGCGTACGCGCTCGCGCAGTTCCGCTTCAAGTGGATCAACCTGGTGCTGTTCGGGATCCTCATCTCGCAGATGATCCCGGGCATCGTCGTCGCGAACGCGCTCTACGCCGCGTACAACGACCTCGGGCTGCTCAACTCGATCCCGGGCCTGATCCTCGCCGACTCCACCGCGGGCATCCCGTTCGCGATCCTCATCATGCGGGCGTTCATGGCGGGCATCCCGCCGTCGATCATCGAGGCCGCCAAGGTCGACGGCGCCGGGAACTTCCGGGCCTTCCGCTCGATCGTGCTGCCGGTGAGCCTCAACGCCGTGATCACCGCCGGGCTCTTCACGTTCCTCTTCACCTGGAGCGACTTCCTGTTCGCGCTGACGCTCACCACGACCGACGACGTGCGCCCCATCACGCTCGGGATCTACCAGTACATCGGGACGTACACCGCCGACTGGAGCACGGTGATGGCGACGGCCGTGCTCGCGTCGCTGCCGGCGATCGTCCTGCTGCTCGCGGCGCAGCGCTTCATCGCGGCGGGCGCGACGGGCGGCGCGGTCAAGTGATCCGCAATCCCCGCGCCCGCTCGCCCGACGCGATCCGCGCCCCCGCCGACCCTCCGCACCACCCCTCCGAGAGAGAGACACCATGACCGACACCACCTCCCCCCTCCGCGTCACCGTCTGGGGCGAGAACCGCCACGAGCAGATCGAGCAGCACGTCCGCGACCGCTACCCGACCGGGATGCACGGCGCCGTCGCCGAGGGCGTGCAGGAGAACCTGCCCGAGGCGCACGTCGAGATCGCGACCATGGACCAGCCCGAGCACGGCCTCACCGAGGAGCTGCTCGCCCGCACCGACGTCCTCACCTGGTGGGGCCACGCGGCCCACGCCGAGGTGGACGACGAGATCGTGGAGCGCGTGCACCGCCACGTGCTCGACGGGATGGGCCTCATCGTGCTGCACTCCGGGCACTGGTCGAAGATCTTCACGCGTCTGATGGGCACGACCTGCACGCTCCGCTGGCGCAGCGAGCACGACCGCGAGCTGGTGTGGACCGTGAACCCGCAGCACCCCATCACCCGCGGCGTGCCGAACCCCATCGTCATCGACGAGCAGGAGATGTACGGCGAGTACTTCGACGTGCCCACGCCCGACGAGCTCGTCTTCATCTCGGGCTTCACGGGCGGCGAGGTGTTCCGCAGCGGCATGACCTACCGCCGCGGCTTCGGCCGGATCTTCTTCTTCTCGCCCGGCGACCAGGACTTCCCCGTGTACCACCACCGGGATGTCCGCCGCGTGATCGCGAACGCGTGCGAGTGGGCGCGGCCCGACCGGCGCGAGACGCCGACGCTGCTGCGCTACGAGTCCGGCGAGTATTTCCAGGGCGCCGACTACGCCGGGGCGCTCGAGCGATGACGGACGTGGAGGAGCGCGCGGGCGCCGCCCACCGGATCGTCGCGCCCGCCGACGGCGCGCCCCTGCGCGTCGTGCAGGTCGGCGCGGGCGGCATGGGTCAGGCGTGGCTCCGGACCATCGCGGAGGATCCCGACGTCGAGCTCGTGGGCGTCGTCGACCTCGACGAGGAGGCGGCACGGGCGGGCGCCGCGGCGCACGGCGCGTCCGCGGAGGCGTCCACCGACCTCGGCGAGCTGATCGCCCGGGTGCGGCCCGACGCCGTGATCGACGTGACGATCCCGCGCGCGCACCACCCCGTCACCACCCAGGCGCTCTTCGCCGGGATCCCGGTGCTCGGCGAGAAGCCCGTCGCGCTCACGGTCGCCGAGGGGCTGTCGCTCGCGGCGGCCGCCGAGATCACGGGCGAGCTGTTCATGGTCAGCCAGTCGCGCCGCTACAACGACCACCTCGTCGCCCTCAAGCGGCGGGCGGCCGACCTCGGCGGCGTCGGCATCGTCACCACCGGGTTCTTCAAGGCCCCGCACTTCGGCGGGTTCCGCGAGGAGATGGACGACGTGCTGCTGCTCGACATGGCCGTGCACCAGTTCGACGCCGTGCGGTACCTGCTCGACGCGGATCCCGTGAGCGTCTACTGCGAGTCCTACAACCCGGCGTGGAGCTGGTACCGCGGCGACGCGGGCGCCACCGCGGTCTTCGCGTTCGAGGGCGGCGTGCGGTACGTCTACACGGGCAGCTGGTGCAGCCCGGGCGCGGAGACGTCGTGGAACGGATCCTGGCGGGTCAGCGGCGCGCACGGCACCGCGCTCTGGGACGGCGACCACGATCCGACGAGCGACATCACGGACGCGCCCGACGGCCCGCCCGCGGAGCCCGCGCCGGCCGAGTCGGTGGGGGTCGAGATCGCGGGATCGCTGCGGGCCTTCGTGCGCGCGCTCCGCACGGGCGAGCGGCCGCACGGCGAGGTGCACGGCAACGTCATGAGCCTCGCGATGGTGGAGGCGGCGATCGAGTCGAAGGACACCGGCCGGCGGCTCGCGATCGACGACGTGCTCGACCGCGCGTACGCGACCGCGCTCGCCGACGAGCGGCGCGACGACGTGCGCGCGCGGCTCGA
>NZ_QWGT01000073.1 GCF_003576405.1 Clavibacter lycopersici | reverse complement strand
CACGGCCAGGAGCACCGCCCGGAGCGCCCAGGCCGGCGTCGCGCGCACCCGGCCGCCCGCGTTCCTCCTCGGCGAGGACGGGCCGGTCGGCACGGTCATGCTCGGGCCCGACTCGGACGTGGGCCGCGCGGTCGCCGCGGGCGACCACGCGCTCGCGTCCCGACACCTGGCCGAGTGGGCCCGGCTCCTGCCCGGCGCGATCGTCGTGGAGGTGGTCTGCCACTTCACCGAGCCGGGCGAGTCCGCGAGCCTCCGCCACGCCGCCCGCATGCTCGAGCTGGCGGACGCCCACCGCATCCCGGCCGTGCTCACCAACGCCGTGCGCTACCTGGAGCCGGACGACGCGCTCACGGGCGACGTGCTCGACGCCGCGGGCACGCTCCGGCCGCTCGGGTCGTTCCGCCCGCAGCCCAACGGCCAGGCGTGGTTGAAGACGCCGGCCGAGATGCAGGCGATCGCGCGGGAGGTCGCGGGTGCGTCGTCCCTCGACCGCCGGGCGGGCGAGGCGCTGCTGCGCGCCACCGAGGAGCTCGCGGACCGGTGCCGGCTGGATCCGGACGCCGACCTCGCCTGGCGGAAGCCGAAGCTGCCGGAGAAGGAGGTCATCGGCGTCACGGGCGACCCGGACGAGGCCCTCTGGCGGAAGGCCGAGGCCGGCGTCACCGAGCGGTTCGGCCACGTCGACGAGGCCATGCGCCAGCGCGTGCTCGCCCGCATGCGCACCGAGCTGCAGACCATCACGGGGTTCGGCTTCGCCACCTACTTCCTCACGGTGGCCGACGTGTGCGCGCTCATGCGCGACATGGGCGTGCGCAACCAGGCGCGCGGATCCGGCGCGGGCAGCCTCGTCAACTACCTGCTGCGCATCTCCAACGTCGACCCGCTCGAGCACGACCTGCTCTTCGAGCGCTTCCTCGGCAAGGTGCGCTCCACGCTGCCGGACATCGACATCGACGTGGAGTCCGCCCGCCGGCACGAGGTGTACCACCGCGTGTTCGAGAAGTACGGGAGCAACCGGGTCACGCTGCTGTCGATGCAGAACACGTACCGGGCGCGCGGCGCCGCGCGCGACGCGGGGCTCGCGCTCGACCTCGACGAGCAGCAGATCGACTTCATCGCCAAGAACATCTGGCGCTTCAACGCGCGCGAGTTCCGCGCGGTGCTCGAGACGAAGCCCGAGCTCAAGCCCATCGCCGACCTCGTGCGCGACGACCCGAGCATCGACCTGCTGGTCGACCTCACCGAGCGGCTCGACCGGCTCCCCCGGCACATCTCCATGCACCCGTGCGGCGTGATCCTCGGCGACTCCGACCTGCTCAGCACGAGCCCCGTGCAGCCGAGCGGCATGGGCCTGCCGATGAGCCAGTTCGACAAGGACGACATCGACGACATGGGGCTCCTGAAGCTCGACATCCTCGGCGTCCGGATGCAGAGCACGATGGCGTACGCGCTGGACGAGATCCACCGCGTCCACGGCGCGCGCTCGGCCATCGCGGGCGGCATCCCGGTCGACGCGCGCTACGTGCACCGCGACGGGCGGATCGAGCTCGACGAGATCCCGCACGACGACGAGGAGACCTTCGCCGCCATCCGCACCACGCACACGCTCGGCATGTTCCAGATCGAGTCGCCCGGGCAGCGCGAGCTCATCGGCAAGATGCAGCCGGACGTCTACGAGGACCTCATCGCCGACATCTCGCTGTTCCGACCCGGCCCCATGAAGGGCAACATGGTCGCGCCGTTCCTCGACACCAAGCACGGGATCACCCGGCCCGACTACCTGCACCCCCGGTTCGCGCCGTTCCTCGCGCCCACGTTCGGCGTCGTCATCTACCACGAGCAGGTCATCCGGATCTTCGCCGACTGCATGCAGGTCTCCCTCGCGGAGGCCGACGAGCTGCGCCGCAACATGGAGCGCCAGGACACGGTGGTCGAGGCGGCGTTCCGGGAGCGCACCGCCCTGCACGTCGACGGGCGCACGGGCCGGCGGCCCTTCTCGGACGCCGACGTCGAGCGCATCTGGAAGGCGCTCAAGGGATTCGGCTCGTTCGGGTTCTGCAAGGCGCACGGCGCGGCGTTCGCGCTGCCCACCTGGCAGAGCGCGTGGCTGAAGACGCACTACCCGGCGGAGTTCCTCGCGGGGATCCTCACGCACGACCCCGGCATGTACCCCAAGCGCCTGCTCCTCACCGAGGCGCGGCGCATGGGCGTGCCCGTGCTGCCGCTCGACGTGAACCGGTCGCGCGGCGTCTACCGGGTGGAGCGCGTCGAGGGCGAGCAGACGACCGGGCGCACGCGCACGGGCGAGCTGGGCATCCGGCTGTCGCTGCAGGACGTGCACGGCATGAGCGAGGCGGAGCTGGAGCGCATCGAACGGGGGCAGCCGTACGACTCCATCTCCGACTTCTACGCGAAGGCGCAGCCGTCGCGCGCGCTGCTGGAGCGGCTGGCCGCGGTGGGCGCGCTCGACTCGCTCGCCACGTCCGACGAGGACGCCGCCGCCCGCGGTCCCGCGTCGCGCGGCGACGTGATGGCGTACGCGCGGCGGCTCACGGCGCGGGCGGCCCGGCCCGCGGATCCGGCCGGGCAGCTGCCGCTCTTCGTCGACGACCGCGACCTCATCCCACGCGGCTCGCCCGACCCCGACGGCAGGGCTCGGGTCGCCGCCGAGCTCGACATCCTGCAGATGGAGGTCACCGAGCACGTGCTGGAGAGCTACCGGCCGATGCTCGACGAGCTCGGGGTGATCCCGGCGAGCCGGCTGCTCGAGGTGCGCAGCGGCTCCGAGGTGGTGGTCGCGGGCATCCGCATCGCCACCCAGACCCCGCCCATGCGCAGCGGCAAGCGCGTGGTCTTCATCAGCCTCGACGACGGCACGGGCTGCTCCGACTCCACCTTCTTCGACGAGGCGCAGCAGAAGGCGGGGCCCATGCTCTTCGGCACGCGGCTGCTCGTCATCCGGGGGCGCACCAGGCGCACGGGCGAGCGCGGCGTCTCCATCCAGGCGGAGGACGCGTGGGACCTCAAGGAGATGTGGGCGCGCTGGCAGGACGCCAGGCGGCAGGGCGGCGCGGCAGGCCACGGCGGCGACGGGATGGACGACGCGGCCCAGGTCGCCTGACGCCGACCGCGCGCGGGATGATGGGAGCACCCGAGTCCTGCCGGAGGCCGCACGTGCGCATCACCACGACCGTCCGCACCACCACCCGGATCCCGTTCGTCCAGGTGGTCAAGACCTCGGTCGCCGCGATCATCGCCTGGTTCGTCTGCATCGCCCTGCTGCCCGCGCAGCTGCCCATCTTCGCGACCATCGCCGCGCTGCTCGTGGTGCAGCCGAGCATCAACCAGACCTTCGGCAAGGCGGTCGAGCGCAGCCTCGGCGTGATCACGGGCGTGCTGCTCGCGCTCGGCCTCGGCCTCGCGCTCGGCACGTCGAGCTGGGTGGTGCTCACCGCGGTCGTCGTCGCCGTGCTGGTGGGCTGGGTGTTCCGGCTGACGCCCGGGTCGAGCACGCAGATCCCCATCAGCGCCATGCTCGTGCTCGCCATCGGCCAGCTCTCGCCCGTGTACGCGGTCGACCGCATCGTGGAGACGATCATCGGCGCGGCCATCGGCGTGGTCGTCAACATCGCGATCGCCCCGCCCGTGCTGCACGAGGCGAGCCGCCGCGCGGTGGTCGGCCTCGCCGGAGACTGCGCCGCCGCCCTCGACCGGCTGGCCGGCGCGCTGTCCGAGCCGGTCGACCGCGCGGAGCTCGACCGCATGCTCACGCGTGCCCGCGAGCTCCGGCCGCGGCACACGAAGGCCGTCGCCGAGGTGGACAAGGGGCTCGAGAGCCTGACGCTCAACCCGCTCCGCCGCCGGCACCGCGCGTTGCTCGAGGCCGACCGCGAGCTGCTCGCGACGCTCACCGTGCTGGTCAACCGCGTGGTCGGCATGACGCGCGCGGTGCACGACCGCTACGACCCGTCGCTGGCCGAGGAGCCCGTGGTCCGCGGGATCGCGACCGAGCTGACGCGCGCCGCCCACGACGTGCGGCTCCTCGCCGAGCACGCGCTGCCGGGCGACGGCCATGGAGACGCGGACGCGCCGCACGAGGAGCCCGCGCTCACGGCGCCGCTCGTGGTGCTGCAGCCGAGCGAGGAGCACTGGATCCTCATCGGCTCGCTGCTGGAGGACATCCGTCGCATCCGCTCGGAGATCATCGGCGGGGCCGAGTGACGCGGCCCCTGCCCGGCTACAGCCCGCTCGAGCTCGACCCGGATCCGGGAGCCTCCGGTCTCGTGCGCGGCACCACGCCAACCGCGCTCGGCGTCGTGCGGCACCACCACGTCCCGGTGCGCGGCTCGGACACCGCGACGGTGCTGCTGCACGGCGCCGCCGGGTCGTGGACCACCTGGACGCCGCTGATCCGCACGGCCCGCGACGCCGGCGTCCCCTTCGCCGACGTGATCGCGATCGACCTGCCCGGCTGGGGCGGCTCCGAGCTCGACGCGGCCGACGAGGAGGCGACCGTGGACGCCATCGCGGATGCCGTCCGCGCCGTGGTCGACGGGCTCGGCTACGCGCGCTGGCGGCTCGTCGGCCACTCGATGGGCGGCTTCATCGCGCTGCACCTCGCGGCCCGCGACCCCGATCGCGCGGTCTCCGTCGCCCTCGTCTCGCCCACCACGTACTCGGTCATCGCGTCCGTCGCGCATCCCGTGCGCGCCTTCCGCGTGATCCCCGGCTTCACGATGATGCTCGGCGTGATGCGCACCATGCGCCGGCTCGGCCGTCCCGGCACCGCGCTCATCCGCGGCGTCGGCCGCATCCGCCTCATGCGGGCGATCGCGCTGCCGCTCTTCGCGCACGGCTGGCACGTGCGCCGCTCGATCGTCGACGCCATCGCGACCGAGGCGCGGCCCCGCGCGTTCTCGCTCGCCGCGGAGGTCACGCGCGGCTACGACGCCGACGGGCGGTGGGCGCGCATCGCCTGCCCGGTGGTCGCGGTGCGCGGCGACGACGACGTGTTCGTGTCCCGGGACGACCTCGACCTGCTGGCGCGCGCCGTGCCGGCGCTCCGGTCCCGGGTGATCCGCGACGCCGGGCACTTCGCGCACGTCGAGCGGCCGGTCGAGACGCTCCGCGCGCTCGGCCTCGTCCCCTGAGGCGGGTGCGGGCACGACGACGCCCCCGGTCCCTCTGAGGGGAACGGGGGCGTCGGGTCCGCCCGGAGGCGGGGCGGCCGGACGGATGCCCGGCCGGTGCGCGCTAGGCCGCGGGGGTCGCGAGGACCGCCTGGATGTCGAGCGTGATGGTGACCTTGTCGCCGAGCAGCACGCCGCCGGTCTCGAGGGCCGCGTTGTAGGTCAGGCCGAAGTCCTCGCGGTTGATGACCGTGGTGGCCGTCGCGCCGAACTTGGTGTTGCCGTAGGGGTCGCCGCCGAAGCCGCCGAACTCGACGTCGAACGTGACGGGCTTGGTGACGCCGCGGACGGTGAGCTCGCCGTCGACCTTCGCGTCGCCGTCCTTCTCCACGCGCACGGCGGTGGAGACGAAGTCGATGGTGGGGTTGTTCTCGGCGTCGAAGAAGTCGTTGGTGCGGAGGTGCTGGTCGCGGTTCGGCTCGTTCGTGTCGATCGAGGCGATGGTCGCGTGGGCCTTCACGGAGCTCTGCTCGGGCGTGGCGCCCGTGACGATCTCGGCGTCGAAGTCCTTGAACGTGCCCTTGACCTTGCTGATCATGATGTGGCGGATGCTGAAGCCGACCGACGAGTGCGTCTTGTCGATGGTCCAGGTGCCGGCGATGTATCCGGGGACGGTGGTGGTGTCGCTCATGTGCGTGCCTCTCGTACGGGGTCATGGGTGCGGGCCGACGGCCTCGAAGGTATGCAAGCGCATGGATCTGGGTCCTATTCCCGAATTCAGTTGCGAGTTCATGTACTTCTGGGATCGGCCGGGCGCGACCGGCGGCGGGCGTACCGTGGCGGGATGCGCGCGATCACCTTCCCCGCCCCCGGCTCCCCCGACGTCCTCTCCCTCACCGAGCTGCCGGATCCGGTGGCCGGGCCCGGCGAGGTCCTGGTCCGCGTGGTCGCCGCCGGCGTCAACCGGGCGGACCTCAGCCAGCGCGAGGGCGCGTACCCGCCGCCGGCCGGGGCGCCGACGCACCTCGGACTCGAGGTGTCCGGCATCGTCGAGGCGGTCGGCGACGGCGCCACCCGCTGGAGCGTCGGCGACCGCGTGTGCGCCCTGCTCTCGGGCGGCGGCTACGCCGAGCTCGTCGCGGTCGACGAGCGGCACGTCCTGCCGGTGCCGGACGGTCTCGACCTCGTCGAGGCGGCGGGGCTGCCCGAGGTCGTCGCGACCGTGTGGTCGAACGTCGTCCTCGACGCGGGCCTCGCGCCGGGCGAGACGCTGCTCGTGCACGGCGGGTCGAGCGGCATCGGCACCATGGCGATCCAGCTGGCCGCCCGGCTGGGAGCCCGCGTGGCGGTGACGGCCGGCAGCCCGGCCAAGCTCGCGGCATGCCGGGCGCTCGGCGCGGACATCCTCATCGACTACCGGGAGCAGGACTTCGTGGCCGCGCTGCTGGATGCGACCGACGGGCACGGGGCCGACGTGGTCCTCGACGCGATCGGCGGCGACTACATCGACCGGGACATCCGCGCGCTCGCGCGCGACGGCCGGATCATGGTCATCGGCGCGCAGAGCGGCGCGCCCACGAGCATCGCGCTCGGCCAGCTCATGGCCCGGCGCGGTCGGATCTGGGGCACGACGCTCCGCGCCCGCGACGCCGACGACAAGGCCCGGATCGTCGCCGCGATCCGCGCCGACGTGTGGCCGGCCGTGGCCGACGGATCCGTGCGACCGGTCGTCGACCGCGTCTTCCCGCTCGCGGAGGCGGCCGCCGCGCACGCCCACGTCGCGTCGTCGCAGCACGTCGGCAAGGTGCTGCTGGCCGTCTAGCCGTCGGCGGTGGTCGTGCCGCCGCCGGCCGTCTGGCGGGAGCCGTGGCGCGAGCGGATCCCGACCAGGGACACCAGCCCGCCCGCGACGAGCAGCGCCGCGGTGACGAGCACGACCCGGTGGAAGGCGGCGACATCGAGGTCCGGTCCGGCGACCAGTCCGATCGCGGCGATGGCCACGAGTCCCGCGACCCGCGACACGGCGTTGTTGACCGCGGACGCGATGCCCGCCTGGGTCGCCGGCACGGCCTCGAGGACGGTCGCCGTCAGCGGCGCGACCGTCATCGAGAGGCCCAGGCCGAACACGAGGATCCCCGGCAGCAGCTGCCCCCGGTAGTCCACGGGTTCGGCGACGCGCAGCATCAGCAGGTAGCCGCCGCCCGCGACGATCGGGCCGATCCCCATGAGGAGCCGCGGCCCGATCCGCCCCGCCAGCGCACCGAACCGCGTCGACAGAAGCAGCATGATCACGGTCGTCGGCACGAGCGCGAAGCCCGCCGCGGTGGCGGACAGCCCGCCGGTCTGCTGCAGGAAGACCGCGATCACGAACCCGCCGAGCGACAGCGCGCCGTAGATGCCGACCGTCGCGATGTTGCCGACGAGGAAGTCCCGCTCGCGGAAGAGCGACAGCGGGAGCATCGGGTGCGGGGTGCGCCGCTCGCGGAGCACGAAGAGCACGAGGCACGCGACGCCCACGACGAGGCTGCCGACCACGAGCGGATGCGCGGGGCCGAGACGCGACTGCTCGATGAGCGCGAAGACCGGGCCGCCGATCCCGACGGCGCCGAGCACCGCGCCCGGCACGTCGACGCGTGTGCCGTCGGCTACCGGCGCGTCGTGCGGGAGGCGCGCCAGGAGCACGAGGGTCACGGCGATGGGCAGCACGTTGATCCCGAAGACGAGCCGCCAGTCGAGCGCGTCCACCAGCACCCCGCCGAGCACGGGGCCCACGAGCATCGCGGTTCCGGTCCAGGCCGTCCACGAGCCGATGGCCCTCGCCTGCGCAGGCCCGCGGAACGCCTGGGCGATGAGGGCCAGCGAGCTCGGCACGAGGAGCGCACCGGCGGCGCCCTGGGCGGCGCGCGCGGCGATGAGGATCACGGCCGTCGGCGCGATCGCGCACACGAGCGACGTGACGCCGAAGCCGACGAGACCCCAGCGGAGCACGCGAACGCGCCCGAACGCGTCGGAGAGGGAGCCGGCCAGGAGGATCAGGGCGCCGAGGGTGATGAGGTAGGCGTCCACGACCCACTGCTGCACGACGAGCCCGCCCCCGAGGTCTTCCCCGATGGCGGGGAGCGCGACGTTGACGACCGTGCCGTCGAGGAACGCGACGAAGGAGGCGAGGATCGCGACCGCGAGCACGGTGCGGCCCCGGCCGTCCGCGGTGCCGTCCGGATGGCCGCCTGCGGAGCCGTCCGCGCCGCCGTCCGAGCGGGCGGGGGCGGCGGGATCGGGCATGCGCTCAGTATGCGCCCCGTCCGGAGACGGGTCAGGCGGTCAGGCGGGCGGTGCCGCCCGGGTCCCGGCGCGGTCGATCGCGGCCTCCACGCGGCGCAGCACGTCCTCGTCGCCCATGATCCGGAAGTGGCCCGACGCCCGGACGCGCTCGTCCGTCGCCCCGTCGAGCGAGCTGCCGCCGGGGATGTGCGGGTCGAAGCGCGCGAAGACGCTCGTGATCCGCGCGTTCACCTCGCGCGACCGGCCGAGCTCCACGAGCGCGGCGTCCCGCGGCGAGAAGTCGCGGATGCTGCGCACGGGGAACAGGCGCGCGTACGAGGACCCGCCGAACGGCGCATTGATCGCGACCATGGCGCGGATCCGGCGGTCGGGGTCGCCGAACGCCATGAGGTGCTTGCCGATGAGGCCGCCCTTGCTGTGAGCGACGATCACGACGTCGCGCAGGTCCTCGGCCTCCAGGTATGCGCGCGCCCGGCGCGACATCTCCGCGACGCGGCCCACGTTCGCGCCGAGCGCGCCCACCACGTGCACGCCGTGGCCGCGCGCGTGCAGCCGCCGGATGATCGGCAGCATGAACTGCCAGCGCTCGTACACGCCCGGGAGCACGAGGACCGTCGGCCGGTCGTCGCGGCCGTCCTCGAAGGAGCGGGCGTCGTCGCGGGAGAGCGTGGCGGCGGCCTGCCAGCGGAGGACGTAGGCGTAGTCGAGCGCCCAGTCGAGCGCCTTGCGCACGGCCGTCAGCGGCGGGATGGGGTCGGGTCCGGCGGCGCTCACCGCTCCATCCTGCCCGCGCGGCGCCGGCGCGGGGTGCGGGCGCGGGGTGCGGAGCGCCGTCAGCCGACCCGCGCGTGCTCGACGATCGCGCGCGCCACGCCCACCGGGTCCGTCTGCATCACGACGTGCGGGCCGCGTGCCACCCGGTACGTGCCGCGCGGGATCCGGTCGGCGAGGTCGCGCGCGAACGCACGGTCCACGACGGCGTCCCGGTCCCCCACGATCACGAGCGTGCGGGCGCGGATCCGCGGCGCGCGCTCCTCGATGGCGTCGCCGATGAGGTGCGGCAGCTGGCGCACGTAGTACGGGATGCCGCAGCGCAGCAGGTAGTCGCCCAGCACGATGACGTTGGCGAGCAGCGGCTCGCGCAGCATGTCGACCGAGAGCGCGACGGCCGCCCGCAGCAGTCCGCGCGTGCGCGGCGGCAGCGTGGGCGCGATGAGCACGAGGCGGTCGGCGACCCCGGGGTGGTCGACGGCGAGCCGCGCGACGATCTGCGCGCCCATCGAGTGGCCGACGACGACCGGATCCACGAGCCCGTGCGTCCGGATGACCTCGGCAACGACGGCGGCGTGGTCGGCGAGCGTCACGTCGCGGCGGACGCGCGGCGACTCGCCGTAGCCGGGCAGGTCGACCGCGAGCACGGTGCCGTGCTCCGCGAGCAGGGCGGCCACGGGGTGGAAGTAGCGCGACGAGACGCCGATGCCGTGCACCAGCACGAAGGAGGGCCGGCCTGCGGCGGGCCCGGCCGCGCCGATCCCCGCCGGGGCGGACGACCGGGTGCGACCGGTGTTCGCGCCGGCCGTGCGGAACACCGTGATCGCGATCCGGAAGCCGAGGACGGTCCGGCGCTCCAGGTCGTGGTCGACGGGCACGGATCGCGAGGCGTAGCGGCGGGAGAGCATCAGCCACCGGGGCGGGGCGGACCCGGTGCGGTGCACGTCCCCCGGGAGCCTCGTGCGGGTGAGCCGGGCGAGGGGGGAGCGCATCCGATGACCCTAGCCGTCCGCCGCCGGGCGCCCGCCGTCCCGGTCGATGGGAGGATGGACCCCCGACGACTCCCGCCGACGCCCGAGGAGACCCATGAGCCCCGACTGGACCGAGACCACCCTCGCCGACCTGCCCCTCCGCGACGGGATCCGGGGCGAGGAGCCGTACGGCGCCCCGCAGCTCGACGTGCCGGTGCTCCTCAACGTCAACGAGAACCCGTACCCGCTGCCCGAGGAGGTCGCCGTCGCGGTGAGTGAGGCCGTGCTGGAGGCCGCGCGCGGGCTGAACCGCTACCCGGACCGCGAGTTCCTGGAGCTCCGCACCGAGCTCGCCGACTACCTCGCGGCCGACAGCGGCCTCGCCCTCGGCCCGGAGAACGTCTGGGCGGCGAACGGGTCCAACGAGGTGCTGCAGCAGGTGCTCCAGGCCTTCGGCGGCACCGACCGCGTCGCGCTCTCCTTCGCCCCGCACTACGCGATGTACCCCGAGTACGCGCGCAACACGCTCACCACGTGGGTCTCCGGCCGTCGCCAGGAGGACTTCACGCTCGACCTCGCGGACGTCACGGCGCTCGTGGAGCAGCACCAGCCGAGCGTCGTGTTCCTCACCTCGCCGAACAACCCCACCGGCACCGCGCTCACCACCGCCGAGATCGAGCACGTGCTCTCCGTCGCGCCCGGGGTCGTGGTGATCGACGAGGCCTACGCCGAGTTCCGCCGCGAGGGGGTGCCGACGGCGATCTCGCTGCTCCCCGACCACCCGCGGCTGATCGTCTCGCGGACCATGAGCAAGGCGTTCGCGTTCGCGGGCGGCCGGCTCGGCTACCTCGCGGCGTCGCCCGCCGTGGTCGACGCGCTCCGCATCGTGCGCCTGCCGTACCACCTGTCGCGCATCACCCAGGTGAGCGCGACCGCCGCCCTCCGGCACAGCGGGGTGCTGCTCGCGCAGGTCGCGTCGCTGCGCGAGGAGCGCGACGGCCTCGTCGACTGGCTCCGCGGTCGCGGATTCGAGGTCGCGCCGTCGGACGCGAACTTCGTGCTCTTCGGCCGCTTCCCCGACCGGCACGCCGTGTGGCAGGGGCTGCTCGACCGGGGCGTCCTGATCCGCGAGACGGGGCCGGAGGGCTGGCTGCGCGTGTCCGTCGGGACCCCGGAGGAGACGGCCGCGTTCCGCGACGCGCTCGACGACGTGCTCGGGACGCCGCGGGGCTGAGCCGCCCGCGCGCGCCGGATCGCGGTCGCGTCAGGGCCGGAAGCGGATCCCGGTCGCATCCTCGGCCGCCGCCCACCACGTTCTTCCTGCTCCTCAAGGTGAAGGACCTCGGGCTCGCGCTGGTCTTCGCCCTCGCGATGGT
>NZ_QWGT01000072.1 GCF_003576405.1 Clavibacter lycopersici | reverse complement strand
CGGCGCGGCGCGGGCCGACGCGGCCCCGGATCCCGCCCTCCTCGCGGTCGAGGGGGCCGTGGTCGACGAGGTCGACGCCGGGCCAGGTGCCGGGATCCGCCGGGCCTACCTCGCGCTCCTCGGCGCGGGGATCTGCGCGCAGCTGCTGCTCAACGCCGGGCCGGTCGTCATCGCGGCGCTCGACCGCACGGTCGGCACGGCCGGCGCGTTCCAGGCCACCTTCAGCGTCGCCCGCGTCCCGCTCTTCATGCTCGTGCCGCTGCAGGGGCTCATCGTCCCGCCGCTCGTCGCGTACGTCCGCCGCGGGGAGACCGCGGCCCTCATCCGCCGGATGTCGCTCCTCGCGGCCGCCATCGCCGGCGTCGGCGTCGTCGCGGGCGTCGTCGCCGCGCTCGCGGGGCCCTGGGTGATCACGCTGGTGTTCGGCACCGGGCGCTCTCTGCCGGCGCTCGACGTCGGGATCCTCGTGCTCGGCGTCTTCGCGCACGTCGGCCTCGTGATCGGGACGCAGGCCCTCATCGCCACCGACCGGCACCGCGACTCGTCGCTCGCCTGGGTCATCGCCCTGGCGGCGGCCGCCGCGTCGACCGCTCTGCTCCAGGGCCCGCTCGGCTGGGCCACGGCCATCGCGGCCGGCTTCGGCGCCGGATCGCTCATCGGCTGGATCACGGCGCTGCTGCGGCTGCGCGCCGTGGGGACCCGGCAGGCCCGCATCGCGCGGGCGCACACGAACTGAAGGAGACCCCATGACCGACGTCGTCATCGCCCTCACCTACTACGCGCCCTACGTCAGCGGGCTGACGAACGTGGCACGCGACGTCGCGGAGGGCCTCGTCGAGCGCGGCCACCGCGTCACGGTGGTCACCACGCGGCACGACGCCGCGCTCCCCGTCGAGGAGACGATCGCCGGCGTCCGGGTGGTGCGCACGCCCGTCGTGCTCCAGCTCGGCAAGGGGGTCATCAGCCCGGCGTTCATCCCCACCGTGCTCCGCGAGGCGCGGCACGCGGACGTCGTGAACATCCACGCGCCGATGGTCGAGGCGGGGCCGCTCGCGTGGCGCGCGGCGCGGATCACACGGGTCGTCACCACGTACCACTGCGACGTGGACCTGCCGAGCGGCCTGGTGAACGCCGTCCAGCGCACCGTCATGGACCGCTCGAGCGTGCTCGCCGCGCACAGCTCCACGCGCGTGGTCGTCACGAGCGACGACTACGCCGACCACTCGCGCATCGCCTCCGCCCTCGTGCGCGGCCGTGCCGTCATCGCGCCCGGCTGCCACGACCGCAGCGGCGGACGCCCGGCCTTCCGCGAGACCGACGGCCTGCACGTCGGCTTCCTCGGTCGCATCGTGGAGGAGAAGGGCATCGAGTACCTCGTCGAGGGCTTCTCGGCGCTCGACCGGCCCGACGCGCGCCTGATCATCGGCGGCGACTTCTCCAGGGTCGCCGGCGGCTCGGTCATCGACCGGGTGAAGGAGCGCATCGCAGGCGACGACCGGATCCGCCTGCTGGGCTTCGTCGCGGACGAGGACGTCCCCGACCTCTACGCCTCCGTGGACGCCTTCGCGCTCACCTCGGTCAACGCGTTCGAGGCGTTCGGCATCGTGCAGGTCGAGGCCATGATCGCGGGGGTCCCGGCCATCGCGTCCGACCTGCCCGGCGTCCGCCAGCCCGTGCGGACGACCGGGTTCGGCGTGGTCGTCCCGCCGCGCGACTCCGCCGCCATCACCCGCGCCCTCGAGGACATCGCCGACCGGACGGACGACGTCCCCGCGATGGCCGCGCGGGCGGAGGAGCTCTACGGGGTCGAGACCGCCACGCGCGCGTACGAGGAGCTGTTCGCCTCGGTCGCGCGCTGAGCCGGGCGCCCGGGCGTAGGGCGCTCGTGCCCCGGTGGATCAGACCACGCCGGGCTGCACGTACAGGCCGATGACGAGGATCACGAGCCACACGCCCGCGAGCACCTGCAGCATGCGGTCGCCGAGCGCGATCTCCTCGGGCGCCTGCGCGTCCCCGCGGTCGATGTGCTGGCTGTAGCGCAGCACCGCGAGCACGAACGGCGCCACCGAGATGGAGAGCCACAGGTTCCGCAGGTCGGTGAAGAGCTCGAACGCCCAGAGGCTGTAGCCGAGGATGAGGATCGTCGCGGCGGAGTGCCAGATGAAGCCGAGGTACCCGAGCGTGTAGCCCTTGAGCGATCCGCGGACGTCGCCCTGGAGGTCGGGGTTGCTGGCGAGCTCGCCGTAGCGCTTGCCGGAGACCATGAGGAGCGACCCGAAGACGGCGACGAGCAGGAACCACTGGCTGAGCACGACGCCCGTGGCCGCGCCGCCGGCGATGGCGCGCAGCAGGAAGCCGGACGAGACGACGGCGATGTCGAGGATGGTGATGTGCTTGAGCCAGATGCAGTACGCGATCTGCACGAGCTCGTAGCAGAGGACCACCGCGGCCAGCTCGACGCCGCCGGCGAGGGCGACGCCCAGGCCGCCGAGGAGGAGCACGACGGCGACCACGACCGCGACCGGCACCGGGACGACGCCGGCGGCGATGGGCCGCGACCTCTTCCGCGGGTGCGCGCGGTCGGCCTCGACGTCGAGGGTGTCGTTGAGGAAGTAGATGCCGGACGCGGCGAGGCAGAAGGCGACGAAGGCGAGGACCGCGCGGACCAGCGACGGCTCGAAGAGCGCGCCGGCGGCGACGGGGGCGGCGAACACCAGCACGTTCTTCATCCACTGGCGGACGCGCGCGGTGCGGATGACTCCGCCGATGACCGACGTGCTGCTGCCGACGGTCGTGCCGGGGACGAGGTCTGGTTCGCTGATGGTGGTCCTCCTGGTCGGGCGATCAGAGTCACCGTAGCCGGTCGGCGGGCCCGGTGCCGAACCGGCGGGCCGGGCCGGCGGGACCGCCCCGGGGTCCGCCGAGCGGTCGAGCGGATAGGGTCGTCGGGTGCAGATCCGACGGAACCCCCTCCTGTGACGGCAGCCAGGATCCACCTCGTGCGACACGGCGAGGTCGACAACCCCGACGGCATCCTCTACGGCCGCCTCCCCGGGTTCGGCCTCACCGCCCTCGGCCGCCGCATGGCCCAGGCCGCCGCGGAGCGCGTCGTGGCGGAGGGCCGCGACGTCGGCCTCCTCCGCACGTCGCCGCTGCAGCGCGCGCTCGAGTCGACCGCTCCCCTGGAGGCGGCGCTCGGCCTCGACCCCGAGCAGCGTCATGGCCTCATCGAGGCGTCCAGCAGGCTCGAGGGCGGCCGCTTCGACGTGAGCCTGAGCATCCTCGCCAAGCCCGCCGCGTGGCGGTACCTGGTGAACCCGCTCCGGCCCAGCTGGGGGGAGCCCTTCACGCAGGTCGCCGCGCGCATGCGGGCCGAGCTGGCCGCCGCGGCGGCGGACGCGCCCGACGGCACCGACGCGATCCTCGTCGGCCACCAGCTGCCCATCTGGATGGCGCACCGCAGCGTCACGGGGAAGCCGCTCTTCCACGACCCGCGCAAGCGCCGGTGCGCGCTGTCGAGCATCACCTCGTTCGAGCCCACGGCGGACGGGTTCCGCGAGGTCGGCTACTGGGCGCCGTCGCCTGGGCTGCTGGCCGCCTCCACGGACACCGGCGCGGTCTGACCGCGCGGTCGGGCTCCTCCGCCGCGACTACGACGTCGTCGCCGGGTCCGGCTGCGGGAGGCCGTGCCGCCAGCTGCGGCCCTGCGCGGCCTTGACGGCGCAGATCACGAGCAGGACCCAGCCCCACTCCACGATGGTGACGCTCTCCGCGAGCGACGCGACCACCAGCACGACGAGCACGAGGGCCGTCCACACGTAGCCGACGCCGCGCTTGGTGGTGGCCAGCACCCAGGACCGTCCGAGCGCCAGGGCGCAGAACGCGGCGAACAGCGCGAGCCCGACGAGCCCGGCCTGGAGGTAGAGGTCGAGGTACGCGTTCCGGCCGGTCTCCTGCGCGCCGCGGCTCACCAGGTCGAGCGCCGTGTACGGGTACGCGTCCCGGCGCCAGAAGCCCACGAAGCCCCAGCCCTCGATCGTGTTGAGGTCGATGAGGCGCAGCATCTCGCGCCAGAGGGCGACGCGCTGGAGGTAGTCGGGCCGCGCCTGCAGCACCTGCAGCACGGGGGAGCGGAACGCCACGACCAGCACGGCCGCGACGGCGGCGAGCACGAGGACCGCGCTGTTCGCCAGCGGGCGCGCCTGCCGCGCGAGATGGCGGAGGCCGAGCAGCGCGAGGGCCGCGACGGCGAGCACGAGGAACGTCCCGAGGATCACGGACGACCGCGTGAGCGACGCCACGAGGACCGCGACCACCAGGGAGAAGACGCCGCGGCCGCGCGAGACGGACCGGGTCATGAGCTCGACCGCGAACGTCACGGCGGCGACGAGGGCCACGATCCCCAGGGCGTTCCGCTCGCCGAGCAGCCCCTGGATCGGGCCGAGGCGCTCGAGCGCGCCGCGGATGCCGAGGAACGGGATGGGGCCGTCGATGAGCAGGCCCGCGAGCACCTCGAGGGCGAGGGACGACACCAGCACGAGGCGCAGCACGTCCCCGGCCGCGCGCACGATCTGGATGAGGTCGCGGACGACGCCCACGTAGACGGCGAGGAACGCGGACGCCGCGAGGTACAGCACGCCGCCGACCGCGTCCGGCTGGTACGCCGTCCAGAGCAGCGTCGCCGCGCACCAGCCCACGAGGACCAGCAGGGAGATGGGCAGGAGCCCCCGCCACTCCCAGTCGCCCCGCTTCGCCGCGAGGGATCCGGCGGCCATCGCCACCAGGGCGGTCAGGATCGCGACGAGCCCGGCCCAGCCCATCGTCGAGCGGATCGCGTGCGCCAGGACCGCCGTGCCGAGGATGCAGTGGGTGAGCGCGGCCGAGAAGCGCGCCGACCCCAGGAGGTCGGGCAGGCGCTCCGGGAGCGGCAGGCGGGTCGGGTGCGTCATGCGTCGAATATCACGGGCGGTCGGCGGAGCACCGGGCGGCCGCGCGGATCAGGCGACGCCGGGCTCGGCGGCGGAGGGCGCCGGGGCGGACACGACGGGTGCGGGTGCGGCGCCCGGCAGGGGCGACGGCGCGGCGGCGGCAGCACCCGACTCGGGCCGCACCGGCCGGCGACGCGAGTCGACCGGCCCCGGGACGTCCTCGCGGGCGACCATCCCGGACTTGGCGGCGACCGCGATGACGACGAGGAGGAGCCAGTTGCCCTCGTACAGCAGCCGGCTCTCGGCGAGGCTCTGGACGACCAGGGCCGTCATGAGCAGCAGCGGCGCGAGCGCGAGCGTCGAGTACGGCTCGACGCGGTCGCGGCGGTGCTGCGGTCGGTCGATCGCGGCCCACCAGGACCGCACGTAGGTGGTGACGACGAAGCAGACGAACACGAGCAGCCCGACGGCCCCCACCTGCAGCAGGACGTCGAGGTAGGCGTCGTGCGCCTGGAGGTAGGTGACGCCGCTGCGGACGGCGAGGCCCTCGAACGGGTGCACCCACGGCGCCCAGTACCCGATCCAGCCCCAGCCGACGACGGGGTGCTGCTGCGCGAGGCCGAGCACCGACTCCCAGATCTCGAACCGCCCCGTGAGGTCGGGCGAGCGGCCGAGGAGGTCGAAGACCTCGGCCGTGCGCGTGGCGACGACCACGGCGCCGGCCACGGCGGCCACGACGACGCCGCCCGCCAGCACGATGCGGCCGCGGATGCCGACGCGTCGGGCGATGAGCGCGAGCGCGGCCACGACGGCGGTCATGAGGAGCGCGACCAGGACCGTGGAGCTGCCGGTGAGGGCCAGGGTGAGGAGCGCCACGAGGATCCAGGCGCCCGCGTCGCGGCGGCGGACCGTGCGCGCCGCGTACTGCAGCGCGAAGACGATGAGGCCGAGCAGCGCCACCATGGCGAGCAGGTTCGCGTTGCCGACGACGCCCTGGATCCGCCCGCCGCTGAGCAGCTCGCCGCGGGTCCAGGCGAAGGCGGCCGGCGCGCGGGGCCCGTAGTCGGTGAAGAAGGGCATGACGGGCTGGCGCACGACGACAGCGACGAACAGCTCGAAGGCGAGCGACAGCCCGAGGATGATGCGGAAGGCACGGCCGAGCCCCTGCACGATCTCCGACCACGACAGCAGCACGACGAGCGTCACCGCCGCGATGGACGTCGACAGCTGGATGAGGACGCCGAGCGCCGACTCCGGCCGGTACTGGGACCACGCGATCGACAGCACCGCGATGCCGGTGAACGCCAGCAGCGGGATCGGCAGCACGCGCAGGCGCGGCAGGGGGCGGGACCGGACGAGCAGCGTGATGCAGGTGACCAGCACCGCCAGGGCGATGGCGCCGAAGCCCCACCAGCTGAGGCTGTCGCGCCACATGTCACCGGCGAACGTGGTGACGAGGACGAAGGTCGCGAAGCTCCTGAGGGCTCGGCGGCTGGCGGTGGGCATGCCCATCAGGGTATCCGGCCGCGAGCGCGCGTCCCGCCGCCTGAGGGGAGCGGGGTGCGATGCGGCTCCCGGGGCGGCCCGCCGCCCGCCCCGCTGTCCGTCAGACGAACGCCGCGTGCCCGGTGATGGCACGGCCGACGATGAGCGTGTTCATCTCGCGGGTGCCCTCGTAGGAGTAGATGGCCTCGGCGTCGGCGAAGAAGCGGGCGACGTCGTAGTCGAGGACGATGCCGTTGCCGCCGAAGGCCTCGCGGCACCACGCGACGGTCTCGCGCATCCGGCTCGTGGCGTACGCCTTCGCGAGGGCGGAGTGCTCGTCGGACTGCGTGCCGTCGTCGACCATCTCGGACGCGCGCGTCACCAGCCCGATCGACGCCGTGATGTTGCCGAGGCTGCGGACCAGGAGGTCCTGGATCAGCTGGTGGGCGCCGAGCGGCTTGCCGAACTGCCGGCGCTCGCCCGTGTACGCGACGGCGGCCTCGTAGGCGCCGACCGAGATCCCGATGGCGGCCCACGCCACCTCGGCGCGCGTGAGGCGGAGCACCTTGGCGGTGTCGGCGAACGAGCGCGAGTTCTGCAGCCGGTTCCGCTCGGGCACGATGACGCCGTCGAGCTCGATGTCCGCGTTCTGCACGATGCGCAGCGCCTGCTTGTCCTCGATCCGCGTGGCGCGGAAGCCGGGGGAGTCGTTGGGGACCAGGAAGCCCTTCACCTGGCCGTCGTCGGCGTCCTTCGCCCAGATGACGGTGACGTCGCTGATGGTGCCGTTGCCGATCCAGCGCTTGGATCCCGTGATGCTCCACTCGTCCCCGCGGCGCGTGGCCACTGTGCGCAGGCCCCGGGCGGAGTCGGATCCGGACAGCGGCTCGGTGAGGCCGAACGACCCGAGGATCTCGCCGGACGCGAACCGGGGCAGCCACTCGGCGCGCTGCTCGGGGGATCCGGCGACGGCGACGCTGCCCATCACGAGCCCGCTCTGCATGCCGACCACGGTCGCGATGCTCGCGTCTACGCGGCCGAGCTCGAGGGCCGCCCAGCCGCGGTAGACCGCGGAGTTCTCGAAGGGGCGGGTCTCGGCGAACGGCATGCCGAAGATGCCGCGCTCGGCGAGCCCGGCGACCACGTGCCGCGGGAACTCGGCCCGGGCCCAGAGGCCGTTGACATGGGGGCGGACCTCGGCCTCGAGGTAGGCGCGGAGGTCGGCGAGGGACTCCTTCTCCCGGTCGCCGAGCCGGGACTCGTAGCCGTAGAAGTCGCCGATGAGGGGGGTGAGTGACACGATGCTCCGTTGCGTTCCGTCGGCGCCCTCGGGGACGGGCGCCCGCGGCCGAGCCTAGGTCGGCGTCCCGGCGGCATCGTCATCGGTTGGTACTTTGGTCGCGTCCGGACAGGACGCGCCCCCTCGGGCGTTGTAGGTAGCCGCCAAGCCCGACAGGATCCGAAGTGTTCACCTCCCTCGCCAACACCCCGCGCGACTACGCGTGGGGGTCCCGCACCGCCATCGCCGAGCTCCTCGGCCGCGAGCCCTCCGGCGGTCCGGAGGCCGAGCTGTGGCTCGGGGCGCACGACGGCTCGCCGACCCGCGTCGTCGACCCGGCGTCCGCGGGCGGGGCGACGACGCTCTCCGAGTGGATCCGCACCGACCCCGGGACCACCCTCGGCCCGCTCGCCCACGGCCTCCGCCCGGGCGACGGACCCGGCCTCCCGTTCCTCCTCAAGGTCCTCGCCGCGGGCGGCCCGCTGTCGCTGCAGGCGCACCCCGACCTGCACCGCGCGCGCCGCGGCTTCCGCGACGAGGAGGAGCGCGGGATCCCGATCGACGCGCCGCACCGCAACTACAAGGACCCGCTGCACAAGCCCGAGCTCGTCTACGCGCTCAGCGACGAGTTCCACGCGCTCTGCGGCTTCCGGCCGCTCGGCGAGGTGCGGGACGTGTTCACGCTGCTGCTCACGCTCGACGCGTCGGGGCCCGACTCCGACCCGGGGGTCATCCGCACGGTGCTGTCGCGGCTGACCGGATCCGAGGCGGACGTGCTGCGCGACGTCTTCGCCTTCCTCATGGGCGGCGGATCCGAGGTGCGCCGCCTCGTCGACCGCGTCACGCTGCTCGCGAACCTCGCATCCGACCGGCAGTGCCGCCAGTTCTCGACCGAGATGCGCACGGTGCGCGAGCTCGCGGAGGCGTATCCGGGGGATCCCGGCATCGTCACCTCGCTCCTCCTCAACCGCGTGACGCTCCGCCGCGGCGAGGCGCTCTACCTGCCGGCGGGCAACATCCACGCGTACCTGCACGGCCTCGGGATCGAGCTCATGGCCGCGTCCGACAACGTGCTGCGCGGCGGCCTCACGCCCAAGCACGTGGACGTGCCCGAGCTCCTCGACGTGCTCGAGTTCCAGGCGCTGCCCGTGCCGTACCTCGCCCCGGAGCACGCGGCGCCCGGCGTCGAGCTGTACCGGCCGGACGTGCCCGACTTCCTGCTGGCGAGGATCTCCCCGGCCACGCGCGACGCGGCGGACGACGACGCGGGCGCGAGCGTCGTCGAGGTCGACGGGCCGGCGATCGTGCTCTGCACCGCGGGCGAGGTGACCCTCCGCGGCGAGGTCTCGGCCGTCGTGATCCGCCGCGGCGACGCCGTCTTCGTCACGCCCGACGAGGGACGGCTCGTCGTCACGGGCGAGGGCGAGGCGTTCCTCGCGACGACGCCCGCGCCCGCGACGGGCGACGCGGACGGCGACGACGCCGCGTGACCGGAGGGCGGACGCCCGTCGATAGGGTTGCCGCATGACATGGTTGGTCACCGGCGGCGCCGGCTACATCGGTTCGCACATCGTCTCCGCGTTCGCCCGCGCCGGCATCGACACGGTCGTCCTCGACGACCTCTCGAGCGGCCACGCGTCCTTCGTGCCCGAGGGCGTGCCCTTCCACCGGGGATCCGTGCTGGACCGCGAGCTGCTCGCGAGCATCCTCGGCTCGGGCGACATCCGCGGCGTCGTCCATGTCGCCGGCTTCAAGTACGCCGGGGTCTCCGTCCAGCGGCCCCTCCACACGTACGAGCAGAACGTGACGGCCACGGCCGTGCTGCTCGAGGAGATGCAGCGCGCGGGCGTCGACAGCATCGTGTTCTCCTCCTCCGCCGCCGTGTACGGGACGCCCGACGTCGACCTGGTCGACGAGCGCACGCCGAAGTCGCCCGAGTCCCCGTACGGCGAGTCGAAGCTCATCGGCGAGTGGCTCCTCCGCGATCAGGGCATCGCGGCGGGCCTCCGCCACGCCTCGCTCCGCTACTTCAACGTCGTGGGATCCGGCGAGGAGGGCTACTTCGACACCAGCCCCCACAACCTCTTCCCGCTCGTGTTCGACGCGCTGCTCGCGGGCCGCACGCCGAGCATCTACGGCGGGGACTACCCGACGCCCGACGGGACGTGCGTCCGCGACTACATCCACGTGGTCGACCTCGCGGCATCGCACGTCGCGGCGGCGCGGCGCCTCGAGGCGGGCGAGCCCGTGGAGCCCGTGTACTGCCTCGGCAGCGGGGCGGGCGTGAGCGTCCGGGAGATCATGACGGCCATCGCGGACGCCACGGGCATCGCGTTCGAGCCGGAGGTGCGCGACCGCCGACCCGGCGACCCGGCGCGCATCGTGGCGTCCGGGGAGCTCGCCGAGCGCGACATCGACTGGGCGATGCGCCACACCCTGGACGACATGGTCACGAGCGCCTGGCGGGCCCGGCAGGCCGGCGCCGCGGCCTAGCGCCGAGGGCGAGCGGCGGCGCGTCGCAACCCTCGAGGGGCGGCTGAGGGTTTACCCTCCGCGGCTTGACGCGAGCGAGTTACACCGGTGTAATTATGACGATGAGCTGGGGCCGGCCGGGTGCCCCTTGCCGCGTGGGGAGATCGTGACATGGCACTACCTGAGTACCACGCCGGAGTCCCTGACGACTGGTTCGTCGACCCCGTCCGACTCGGGGTCCCCGGCGTCCGCAGCGTCGACGACGCCAACCCGCTGGCCTGGCAGGCCGACTCGCTCTGCGCGCAGACCGACCCCGAGGCGTTCTTCCCCGAGAAGGGCGGCTCCACCCGCGACGCCAAGAAGATCTGCGGCTCGTGCGAGGTGCGCAGCGAATGCCTCGAGTACGCGCTGGAGAACGACGAGCGCTTCGGCATCTGGGGCGGGCTCTCCGAGCGCGAGCGACGCAAGCTCCGCAAGCGCGCGGTCTGACCCGGCCGACCGCGCCCCCGAGGCGCGGGCTCCCCGGCGCGCCGTCCGGCTGCGGCGGATCCCCACCACGCACCACGTAGGGTCTCCCCTGTCATGCAGCCACGAGTAACCGCGATCCTCGTCGCCCACGAGGGCGCGCAGTTCCTCGACCGGACCCTCCAGGCGCTCGCCGCGCAGACCCGGCGGCCCGACCAGGTGGTCGCGGTCGACCTCGGCTCCCGCGACGGATCCGCCGCCCTCCTCGCCGCGTCCGATCCGACCCGCATGGTGCAGGCTCCCGCGCGGATGACCTTCGGGCAGGCCGTCGACCAGGCCGTCCGCGTGATCCCCGCGCCCGAGGGCGACCACGAGCTGCTCTGGCTGCTGTCCGCCGACAACGCGCCGGCGCCCGACGCGCTCGAGCGCCTGCTGGCCGCCGTCGAGGCGTCGCCGAGCGTCGCCGTCGCCGGCCCGAAGACCATGGAGTGGGACCACCCCGGCTACATCCACGAGCTCGGGAGCACGATCACCACGCTCGGCGCGTCCGTGCCGGTCGTCGACGTCGAGCTCGACCAGGCGCAGTACGACGACATGAGCGACGTGCTCGGCGTCGCCGCGGGAGGCATGCTCGTGCGCCACCGCCTGTGGGACGAGCTCGGCGGGTTCGACGACGCGCTGCCCGTCATCGACGACGCGCTCGACCTCTGCGTCCGCGCCCGGCTCGCCGGCCACCGCGTCGTGGTCGTCCCCGCCGCGCGCGTCGCCTCCGCGGGCGACGCCGCCCCCGGCACCGCCTTCCTCGGGAAGCGCACGCCGCGCCGCCGTCGCCGCCGCCTGCGTCGGCAGGCCCAGCTGCACCGCCGCCTCGCCTACGCGCCGCCGGCCGCCGTCCCGTTCCACTGGCTCTCGCTGGTCCCGCTCGCGATCCTGCGCGCCCTGCTGCAGATGCTCCGCAAGCGGCCGACCGCCGCTCCCGGGGAGATCGGGGCCGCCGTGCGCGTCGCCGTCGCCCCGGGACGTATCCGCGCCAGCCGCCGCCGTCCGGGCGGCGCCGTGGTCGAGCATCGCGTCCCTGCGCCAGCCGCTCGCGGTCG
>NZ_QWGT01000071.1 GCF_003576405.1 Clavibacter lycopersici | reverse complement strand
GCGAACGCCGCGGCGCGCGGATCCGGGTCGATGCCCGTGACGCTCAGCCGCAGCCCGTCGCGCCGGGCCCACCGCGCGAGGGAGAGCGGCACGTCCCCGCCGCCCGACCCGATGTCGAGGAGCGTCGTCTCCCGGTCGGCGGACAGCAGCGGGCGGATCCTCGACCGGTAGACCCCGCGCCACCCGGCGACCACGCGGTTGACCACCGGGAAGCGCGCGTAGGTGCGGTCGAGCGCCGCCGGGTCGCAGTCCGGGTCGTCCATGAGCTCGGTGAGCCCGGTGTCGCGGCGGGAGAGGTCCATCAGGCGGTCCGGCGCGTCATGAGCGCCGTCTCGACCGTGAGGCCGGGGCCGAACGCCATGGCGCACACGCGTCCGGCGCCGGGACCGGATGCGGCGACGAGCGAGGCGACCGCGACATCCGGCCGGCCGGGCACGTCCGCGGGCGGCATCCGGTGCAGGATCCGCTGGAGCACGAACAGCACGGTCGCGCTCGACATGTTGCCGACCTCCGCGAGCGTGGACCGCGACGCCTCGAGCTGGGCGGGCGCGAGGGCCAGCCGGTCCTCCACGCGGTCGAGGATGCTGCGGCCGCCGGGGTGGATCGCCCAGTCCTCGATCGACGCCGGCGCGATGCCATCGAGCGCGGGCACCTGCGCCCAGAGCGGCACGAGCGCGCCCGTGATGTGCTCGTCGATGATCCTCGGCACGTAGCTCGACAGGATCATGTCGAAGCCCTGGTCGCCGATGGTCCACGCCATGTCCTCCTCGCCCACGGGGGTGAGGACGGTCTCGAACGCGTCGAGGTCGAGCACGGTGGATCCTGCGGGCGCCGGCCTCGCGGTCACGACGGCGGCCGCGGCCCCGTCGCCGAAGACGGATGACGCGACGATGGTGTCGGCGTCGCCCGACGAGTGCAGGTGCAGCGAGCACAGCTCCACGCACACGACGAGGACGACGGCGTCCGGGTCGGCGGCGCAGAACTGGGCGGCCATGCGGAGCGCCGGGAACGCGCCGTAGCAGCCCATGAAGCCGAGGTGGAAGCGCTGGGTGGACGCCCCGAGCCCGAGTCCGCGCACGACGGCGTAGTCGGGTCCGGGCGCGTAGAAGCCCGTGCAGGAGACGGTGACCACGTGCGTGACGTCGGACGCCTCGAGCCCTGAGGCCTCCTCGACCGCCTGGCGCGCGGCGCCGAGCAGCAGGGCGGGAGCCTCCCGGATGTACGTGTCGTTGCGCGCGCCGGTGCCGGGCGTGAGGATCCGCCCGCTGGCCCGGTCGTAGAACACGGGATCGCCGTCGGCGGGATCCGCGGGCGCGTCGGCGCCCTGCATGCCGGGCGCGGTGCCGAGCTCGCGGATCACCGTGTGCCGCGTGCGGATCCCGGACGCGCCGAACGCCGCGGACACCAGCCGCGTGCCGAGCCGCCCGAGCTCCGGCTGGCTGCCGAAGAGGTCGCGCACGCCGTCCTGCGCGAGGACGGTCGGCGGAACCGCCGTGGCGATGGAGCGGATCGAGGCGGTCAGCGTCGGCCGCCCGAGACGACGGCGGCCCCGACCGCGAGGACGACGGCCACGGCGCCCGCGCCGATCGACGCGGCGACGGCGGGGTCCTTCTTCGTGAACGCGCGCGTGCGGCGCGCGACGTCCCTGCTGGTCGTGCGCACTCGGGCGGTGACGTCGTCGCGGATGGCGCGCGCGCGTCCCGCGGCGTCGGCCTTCAGCTCGGAGGCCCGGGCGGGCACGTCGAGCGCGGTCTCGAGCTCCCGGACGGTGCGCGCGAGCTGGTCCCGGCCGGCCTGGATGTCGCGCTTCAGCTCCTCAGGGCTGCGCTTGGGCGCTGGCGGGATGTTCGCGCCCTCGCCGTGCGGCGCCGACTCGGCGACCGTCTTGTGCTTGCGGACCTCGCGGGCGACCGTGGTGACGGCGCCGAGGACGCTCACCTCGCCGGTCGGGGACTTCTTCTTGGCCATGCGCGGGCTCCTGCCATCGGGAAAGGACATGCGGTGGATCCATTCTGCTCCGTCGTGCCCGGCGCGGGCACCGACGGCGCGAGGGGCCGGCGCTCACGCGTCGACCCCTCGCGGGTGCCGGGCGTCGCCGCCCGGATCGGCCCCTCCTAGAAGAGGGCCTTCTCCTTCAGCCAGTCGGCGGCGATGGCGGCGGGCTCCGCCTTCTCGTCGCCCTGGTTGCGGCGGTTCATCTCGGTGAGGTCCTCGGTGGTCAGCGCGGCCGACACCTCGTCGAGGATCGAGGAGACGTCGGGGTTCATCTTCGCCGTGTTGACGAGCGGCACGACGTTCTGGGCCTTGATGAGGTTCTCGGGGTCCTCGAGCGTGACGAAGTCGTTGTCGAGGATCGACGGCGTGGTCGTGTAGATGTTCGCCATGTCGACCTGGCCGTCGAGGAGGGCCTTGACGGTGTTGGGGCCGCCCTGGTCCTCGATGTTCACGAGGCTCGCATCGATGCCGTAGACGTCGGTGAGCCCGGGGATCCCGTACGGGCGCTCGCCCAGGACCGCGCCTCCGCCGACGCGGACGGTCTTGCCCCGGAGGTCGGAGAGGCTGGTGACGCCGTTCGCCTCGGAGTACTCCGTGGTGACGTTGTAGGAGTCCTTGTCCTCGGCCGGCGACTGGTCGAGCACCTCGAAGCCGTCCGGCAGCGCACCGGTCAGGGCGCTGTAGACGTCATCGCTCGACGTCTCCGTGGAGTCGGGCTCGTAGGCGGAGAGCAGGTTGCCCGTGTACTCGGGGATGAGGTCGATGGACCCCTCCTCGAGCGCCTTGAGGTAGACCTCGCGCTCGCCGATCTGCAGGTTGCGCGTGACCTTCACGTCGTTGGCCTCGAGGGCCTGTGCGTAGACCTCGGCGAGGATGACGTTCTCGCCGAACGCGGCCGAGCCGACGGAGATGGTGTCGGTGGGCGCGGCGGAGGCGGATCCGCCCGAGGTGTCGAGGGGATCGCCGGACGCGCAGCCGGCGAGGGCCATCGCGGTGCCCAGCGCGACGGTGCCGACGAGGAGCCGGCGGGTGATGCTGTGGGTCATGTGCTGTGTTCCTTTCAGGGAGTGGTGCTGACCGCGGACCTCGACGAGGTCCGTGGTGAGTCGGGGGTGCGTCCGGATGCGGCGACTACGCCGCGCGGCACGACGGCGCGCTGGACGATCGCGAAGAACGCGTCGACGAGCAGGGCGAGGGCGGTGACGAGGAGGGCGGATGCGAGCAGCAGCGGGTAGTCGCTCGTCGTGAGCCCGGTGAAGATGTCGCGGCCGAGGCCGCCGAGCCCGAGGTAGGCGCCGAGGGTCACCGTGCTGATGACCTGGAGGATCGCGGCGCGGAAGCCGCTGATCATCAGCGGCAGGGCCAACGGGATCTCCACGCGGCCGAGGATCTGCCGCTCGGTCATGCCCACCGCGCGCGCCGCGTCGATCGCGGCGCGGTCCACGGCCTGAACGCCGGAGTAGACCCCTGCCAGCAGCGGGGGGATGCCGAGCAGCGAGAAGGTGAGGATCGGACCCGTGAGCCCGATGCCGAACAGGAGGCCCAGCAGCACGAGCACGCCGAGCGTCGGCAGCGCGCGGAGCCCGCCGGAGAAGGCGACGGCGACGGTGCGCCCGCGCCCCGTGTGGCCGATGTACAGGCCTGCGGGGATCGCGATCAGCGCGGCGACGCCCATCGCCAGGGCGGTGTAGCCCAGGTGCTCGACGAGCCGCGTGCCGTAGCCCGTGGCCCCGCCCCACCGGGAGCCGTCGAGGAGGAGGCCGAAGGCCTCGGCGAAGAGGTTCACGAGGCGCTCCCGTCCGTGACGAGGGAGGCGCGGCGGGCCGCGCGCGTGCGGGCGCGGAGCGACGGCTGCGCGGACCAGGGCATGAGCAGCCTGCCGGCGACCAGGAGGATGAGGTCGAAGACGAGGGCGATCACGACGATGCCGACGATGCCCGTGACGATCTCGGTGTAGAACTGGCGCCGGTAGCCGGTGAGGATCATGGTCCCCAGGCTCTGGATCCCGGACAGCGAGCCGACGGTGACCATGCTGACCGTGCTCACCGAGACCACGCGGAGCCCGGCCAGCAGCACGGGTCCGGCCAGCGGCAGCTCGACGCGCCAGAACCTGGCCCACCCCGCGTAGCCCATCGCCGTGGCGGACTGCTTCACGTCCGGCGACACCGAGGCCAGCGCGTCCGACGTGATCCGGATCATGAGCGCCACCGCGTAGACCGTCAGCGCGACGACGATGTTCAGGGGGTCGAGGATGTTCGTGCCGAGGACGGCCGGCATCGCGAGCAGGAGCGCGATCGACGGGATCGTGTAGAGCGCGCCGCCGAGGGTGAGCAGGGCACCGCGCGAGCGCCGGTACCGGTTGGCGAGCCACCCGAGCGGCAGCGAGATGACGAGGCCCAGGATCACGGGCACGACGGACAGCGCGACATGCGCGACCGCCAGGTCGAGCACCGTCTGGATGTTGGCGACGACCCAGTTCACGCGGGTCCCGCACCCTGCGCCTGGGCACCGGGGGCGTGCGCGGCCCCCGCCTCGGTCGACGCGGATGCGGTTCGGGAGGCGGAGCGCCCCTCGTCGTCGAGCACGCCCACGAGCCGGCCGTCGCGGTCGACGAGGACGCGGCCCGTGCCGGTCTCTTCGACGTGCAGCGCGCGCTTGCCCTTGTCGGCGCCCACGAAGTCGCGCACGAAGTCGTTCGCCGGGTTCGAGAGGATCTCCTGCGGCGTGCCCTGCTGGGCGATGCGGCCGCCCTTCTCGAGGATCACGACCTGGTCGCCGAGGAGGAACGCCTCGTCGATGTCGTGCGTGACGAAGACGACGGTCTTGTCGAGCTCGGTGCGCAGGCGGATGAGCTCCTGCTGCAGGTCGTCGCGCACGAGCGGGTCGACCGCGCCGAACGGCTCGTCCATGAGCAGGATGTTCGGGTCCACCGCGAGGCCGCGGGCGACGCCCACGCGCTGCTGCTGGCCGCCGGAGAGCTGCGACGGGTAGCGGTCGGCCATCGAGCGGTCGAGGCCGACGGTGTCCATGAGCGCCAGGGCGCCCTCGCGCGCCGCCCTCTTGTCGACGCCCGTGAGGCGCGGCACGGTCGCGATGTTGTCGACGACCTTGCGGTGCGGGAGGAGGCCGGAGTTCTGCATCACGTAGCCGATGCTGCGGCGGAGCTTGACGGCGTCCTGGGTGGCGATGTCGGTGCCGTCGATCTCGATGCGGCCCGAGGTGGGCTCGACCATCCGGTTGATCATGCGCATGAGGGTCGTCTTGCCGCAGCCCGAGGAGCCGACGAGGACCGTCGTGGTCTGCGAGGGGACGACGAGGCTGAAGTCCTCGATCGCGAGGGTGCCGTCCGGGTACTGCTTGCGGACGTGGTGGAACTCGATCATGGGTGGCTCATTCCTCGTAGGCACTACGAATCGACACTTGCCAGGCACACCAGCGAACCACGCCCGCCGCGGATCACCCGCACCGGGTCGTCCCCTGACGCCACTTCGTAACAAATGGGGCTCCAGCGGACAGTCCCCGGATGCCGCGCACGCGTCGGTCGGCGTCGGACGCGTCCGCCAGGATGGAGGGCATGACGCGCATCCTCGCCCGGGCCACGACCGCCGACGACCTGGTCGGGCTGCTCGACGTGGATCACGCGGGCGACGCCGTGCCCGCGCCCTCATGGCGCATCGAGCCCGGGCAGCGCGTGGCGGTCCTCGTCGACACGCTCCCCCGCCGCGCCGAGGGCGACACCGAGGACCAGGTGCCCGTGCGGCGCCTCGAGTCGGCCAGGTGGGGGCTCGTGCCCGCGGGATCCCCCGGGCCGGACCAGGGCCCGCCCCTCGCGGAGGTCCCCGCCGAGCAGCTCGCCACCCGGCCGGAGCTCCTGCAGGCGCTCGTGTCGCGGCGCGCGGCGATCCCGGTGTCGGGCTACTACGAGCACCACGAGACCGACGACGGCCTCCGCACGCCCTATCTCGTCGGCGCGGGCGAGGGCACCGTGCTGCTCGCGGCGCTGTACGAGTGGTGGAGGGATCCGGCGCGCGCCGCCGACGACCCGGCCCGCTGGGTGCTGAGCTGCGCGGTCCTCACCCGGCCGTCGGCCGGCACGGTGGAGGCGCTCGCGGAGCGCATGCCCGTCGTGCTCTCCCCCGACGTCGTCGAGGAGTGGCTCGACCCCACGGCCGAGGGCTCGCCCGACCTCCTGCGCGCCGTCGCCGCGCAGGCGGAGGACGTGGTCGAGCAGCTCGCTATCGACGAGGTCGGCCCCGGCATCGACCAGGGCGCACCGGACACGGCGGAGCTCGCCCGGCCCGTGTGATCCGCGGCGCCACCCGCCGCACGGGCGCCACCCGCCGCCCTCCGGGTGCCCGCTCGCGTCGGGCGGCGCCCCGCGTCTGGTTGACTGGCCGCGTGGCCCCCTCCTCGAAGAAGAAGAAGCACGCGACCCGCACGCTCCTCGAGTCACCGGCCGCCGCCCCCGTGCTGCACCGGGCGGCGCGCATCGAGGACCGCATCCACGAGATCCGCGAGGGCCGGGCCCGCAAGCGCGGGCTGGAGCCGACCGTCATCCCGTACGCCGGATACGGATCCGTGCGCTGGGTCCGCGTCCTCTGCCGCGTCCTCCTCACCGACCCGAAGAGCAAGCGCGCCCTCGCCGGCGACAAGGTCGTCCGCGGCTGGCGGAGCTTCACGAGCGTCCCGCTCACCGACGTCGACGTCGTCGTCGAGATCGACGGGACCGAGCACCACGTGCGGGCCGACCGCGGCGGCGTCGTCGACCAGGTCGTCGAGGCGAGCCTGGCGAGCGGCTGGCACACGATCCGCATCCGGTCCGAGGGGTCCGAGACCGTCGAGGCGCCCGTGTTCATCGTCGGCGACGACGTGCGCACGGGGATCCTCAGCGACATCGACGACACCGTCATGGTCACCGCGCTCCCCCGGCCGTTCCTCGCCGCCTGGAACACGTTCGTGCTCGACGAGCACGCGCGAACGCCGACGCCCGGCATGGCCGTGCTCTACGAGCGGCTCCGCCTGCAGCACGCGGGCGCGCCGGTGCTCTACCTCTCGACCGGTGCGTGGAACGTGGCGCCGACCCTCACCCGGTTCCTGTCGCGCAACCTGTACCCGCCGGGCCCGATCCTCCTCACCGACTGGGGTCCCACCGTCGACCGGTGGTTCCGCAGCGGCATGGAGCACAAGCGCAACAACCTGCGGCGGCTCGCGGAGGAGTTCCCGCGGGTGAAGTGGATCCTCGCGGGCGACGACGGCCAGCACGACGAGCTCCTGTACGGCGAGTTCGCGGAGCAGCACCCCGACAACGTGGAGGTCGTGATGATCCGCCAGCTGAGCGCGGGCGAGGCCGTGCTCGCGGGCGGGCGCGCCAAGGCCGAGAAGCGCGCGCTCGACAGCCCCATCCCGTGGGTCTACGCCCCGGACGGCGCGAGCCTCCTCGCCCAGCTCGACGACCTCGGGCTCGCGGACGACTCGGGCACCCGCATCGGGACCTAGCGGATCCGCGACCGCGCACGAGGGCCCCGCAGGACATGCGTCCTGCGGGGCCCTCGTGCGTGCGGGTGGATCAGACGGCGTCGGTGAGCGCCTGGAACTCGTCGTCGGTGAGCTCGATGCCCGCCGCGGCGATGTTGTCCTCGACGTGCCCGACCGACTTGGTGCCGGGGATCGGCAGCATGACGGGCGAGCGGCGCAGGAGCCAGGCGAGCGCGAGCTGCGAGGCGCGCGCGTCGTGCTGCTTCGCGAGGGCGTCGAGCGGGCCGCCGTCCTTCGCGAGCTCGCCGGTCGCGAGCGGGAACCACGGGATGAAGGCGAGGCCCTCGGCCTCGGCGTAGTCGAGCAGCGGCTCGGCGTCGCGCTTGGCCAGGTTGAAGAGGTTCTGCACGGAGACGATGTCGGCGATCTCGCGGGCCGCCTTCACATCGTCGACCTGCACCTCGGAGAGCCCGATGTGGCGGATCTTGCCCTCGGACTGCAGGTCCTTGAGCACGCCGATCTGGTCGGCGAGCGGCACGGCGGGGTCGATGCGGTGCAGCTGGTAGAGGTCGATGCGCTCGAGCCCGAGGTGGCGGAGGCTCAGCTCCAGCTGCTGGCGCAGGTACTCGGGGCGGCCGACGGGCTGCCAGTCGCCGGGGCCGGGACGCGTGAGCCCGCCCTTGGTCGCGATGACGACGTCGTCGGCGTAGGGGTGCAGCGCCTCCTTGAGGAGCTCCTCGGCCACGAACGGGCCGTAGGAGTCGGCGGTGTCGAAGAACGTGACGCCGAGCTCGGCGGCGCGGCGGATGACGCGGACGGCCTCGGCCGGGTCCTCGGGGGCGCCCCAGACGCCCTCGCCGGTCAGCTGCATGGTGCCGTAGCCGAGCCGGACGACGGGCAGGTCGCCGCCGATGGTGAAGGTGCCGGAAGCCCCGGCGGGGCGGGTGGTGGTGTCGGTCATGTGGACCCTCCTCGGGTGTCGATGACGAGGGGGCGTCTGCCGCCCTCGGGACCCTGGAGCCAACGCGGCGGGCGGCGGATCCATGCCCGATGCGCGCGATCCGGACGCGACCCTCAGGCTCCGGTCGAGGGTGAGGCGGATCCGCCCGCTCCCCTCCCGGATGTCGGCGCCCGTTCCTACACTCGGATCAGACGTTCGAATATCCGTTCGAACCAGGATGCGCGGCCGGCGCGACGAGGGAGGAGCGGCATGATGCGGATCGACGAGGACGTGGAGGTCGAGCTCTCGGGAGACGGCTCGCCGCTGCGGTTCACCTGGCGGGGCGTGGTCTACGGCGTCGTCAGCTCGCCCGAGCGGTGGATCGCCCGGGTCGACTGGTGGCAGCGCACCGGCCGCGCGCCCCGCGGCGCGAGCGCCCACCTGCTGGAGCTGTCGATGTGGCGCGTCGAGGCCGTGCCGCTCACGACGGGCGCGCGCCGGGTCGACGGCTCGTTCGACCTGAGCGTCGACGCGCGCGGCCGGTGGTCGCTCGTCACGGCGTCGGACGAGGAGCTGGACGTGCGCCTGTTCGCCTGAGCCGAGCTGCGGCCGGACGACGCGGCCCCGCGCAGCACGGCGTCCCGCCGGGGAATAGCAGGGGGCACCCGCGCCTTCCCCCATGGGCGCCGCACGCGGCGTCCCGCACGCAGGTCACCCGGACCGCGGCGCACGGAAGGATCCATCGATGGCGGCACTCGAGTGGCTGTTCGACGCGCAGCTCCGCATCGGCGACCAGACGATCCTCTGGCGCGAGATCGTCGGCAACCTCTTCGGCCTCGCCAGCGCGCTCGGCGGCATGCGCCGGAAGGTGTGGGCGTGGCCCGTGGGCATCGTCGGCAACGTGCTCCTCTTCACCGTCTTCCTCGGCGCGGTCTTCGGCACGCCGAACCCCGTCAACCTGCTCGGCCAGGCCGGCCGCCAGGTCATGTTCATCGCCGTCTCGGTCTACGGCTGGCAGCGCTGGCGCCAGGCCCGGCACGGCGGCGCCCCCGTCGTCCCGCGGTGGGCGTCGGGCCGCGAGCGGATCCTGCTCGTGGTCGCGCTCGTCGGCGGCACCGCGCTGCTCACCCCGCTCTTCCGGGCGCTCGGCTCCTACGAGCCCGTGTGGGCCGACGCCTGGATCTTCGTCGGCTCGCTCCTCGCCACCTACGGCATGGCCAAGGGCTGGGTCGAGTTCTGGCTCATCTGGGTCGCCGTCGACCTCGTCGGCGTGCCTCTGCTCGTGAGCGCCGGCTACTACGCGTCCGCGTTCATGTACGTCTTCTACGGCGCCTTCACGCTCACGGGCTTCTTCGTCTGGATGCGTGCCCGCGGCACCGACGCACCCGCGGTCGAGACGGCCTTCCCGGATCCGCGCGTCGTCGAGGCGCCCGCCGACCGCTGACGGACCCGCGGATCCGCGCAACCGAGAGGCGCTGCCGCGACGGCCGCCCGTGACGGGCCGTCGGAGGATCAGCCCCGGCCGTTGGAGCAGGTGCTCTGCGCCGCCGTCTGCCCGGTGATGCTCTCGTCGAGCACCTCTGACGTGGGGGCGGGCGCGGGTGCGGAGCCGTCCGTCGGCGGTTCGGTGGTGGCCGGCGGGGTCGTCGCGCCGTCGGCCGGCACGCTGCCCGACTCGTCGGTCTGGCTGGTCTGGCCGAGCGAGAAGTCCGCGTCGGAGGCGAGGAGGCCCACGAGCTGCGCGGCCGCCGCCTCGTCCGGCTGGACGCGCCCGTTGGCCAGCACCGTGCCCGGGTACTGCAGGAACACGACGTCGTCGAGCGGGATGTCCTTGAAGGTGAGCGCCACCGAGACGAGCGTGTCGAGGTCGGCGAGCGACGTGGACAGCTGCATGTTGTCGACCACGGCGCGCGCGATGCCGTAGAGCTTCGCCGGGTTGGTGAGCGTGTCCGAGCTCTTGATGGTGCGCACGAGCGCGCTCAGGAACACCTGCTGGTTGCCGATGCGCGAGATGTCGCTGCCGTCGCCCACGCCGGCGCGGGTGCGCAGGAACTGCACGGCCTCCTTGCCCTGCAGCGGGTGGATGCCCGGATCCAGCGAGAGGTCGGTCTTCGGGTCGTAGATGCCGTTGGCCACGCACACCTCGACGCCGCCGACGGCGTTGGACATCTCGACCACGCCGTTGAACTGCACGACGCCGCCGTACGGGATGTCGAGCCCGGTGAGGCCCTCGACCATGCGCACGGTGCAGTCGAAGCCGCCGCGGGAGAGCGACTCGTTGAGCTGCGCACGGGAGCTGGCGGCGTACTGTGTGCCGTCGGGTCCCTCGCAGGCGGGGATCGGGACGAGCATGTCGCGCGGGAACGAGATGACGGTGGCGCGGCTGCTGTCCTCGCTGATGTGGAGCAGCATCGTGACGTCGTTGAGGGTGGCCGTGCCCACGTCCTCCGCTGCACCGTAGCCGTCGCCCTGGCCGGCGCGGCTGTCGCTGCCGACGATGAGGATGTTGGCGCCGCCGTCGATGCCGCCGAGCGAGGGCGGCATCGTCTGGCCGCCCGAGATGTCGACCGTGTTGTCGGCGACGGTGCGGGAGAGGTCCCAGGCGGCGATGCCCACGACCGAGAGCGTGCTCACCAGGGCGACTGCCACGGTCGCGCCGATGCCCTTCATGACGGTGCGCCCGGCGCTCGGGGTGCGGAGCCTGCCGTGGCGGGCGATGCCGCGGACGCGGGCCCGGTCGGCGCGGGTCCTCTGGGGAGCGTGCTGCATGGATGGATCTCTCGTCGCCGGGCGGGGGGCGCCGGGCGCGGGCACCCGGATCCTCCACAGGCTAGCCGAGGCCGGTGGAGAGTCCCCTCGGCGCGCGGCGGGATGCGCTAGGCGCGCGTGCGCTCCTCGTCGCTCAGGTGCGCGTCGAGGAACGCGTCGATCCGCCGCCACGCGTCCGCCGCCGAGGTCGGCTCCGGGCCCATGCCGACGGCGCGCATCACCGGGCGCAGCGCCCTGGGTCCGGACTCCGCCTCGTTGAGGAACGCGTGCCCGGCGTCCGGGTACTCCCGCACGTCGTGGTCGATGCCGTGCGCCACGAGGGCGGCCTCGAGGCGGTCGGCGGATCCCGCGAGCTGGCGGTCGCGGCCGCCGTAGCTCGCGACGACGGGGCACGCGCCGTCGAGCACGCCGTCGAGGTCCTCGGGGAGCATGCCGTAGTTGACGCTCGACGCGTCGAAGCCGCGGGAGGCCGCCGCGAGGGCGAACCCGCCGCCCATGCAGAATCCGATGACGCCGACGCGGCCCGTGCAGTCGGCCCGGGCGAGGAGCGCGCGGCGCGCGGACTCCACGTCGACGAAGGCGCGGCCCTCCCCCGCCGCCAGGGTGCGGAAGGTCGCGACCAGGCAGCGGCGGGCGCCGCCGGCGGAGAACAGGTCCGGCATGAGCGCGAGGAACCCCGCCTCGGCGAGGCGCTCGGCCTGGCGGCGCATCACGTCGGTGACGCCGAAGGCCTCGTGCACGACGACCACCGCGGGCCAGGGCCCCTCGCCGTCGGGCACCGCCAGCACGCCGTGCAATCCGGGTGACGCCTCGGGCGAGGCCGCGGGCAGGGGGATCTCGGTCAGGGTCACGGGCATGCCCTCACGCTAGGACCCGGCCGGCGCGTCGTCGCCGGGATGCGACGACGCGCAGCGAGCCGTCAGGCGTGCGAGCCCCCGCGCGCGGCAGCGCGGCCTGCCCGACCGGACCGGGTCGGTCAGCGCCAGGCGGTCGGCCCCGCGGATC
>NZ_QWGT01000070.1 GCF_003576405.1 Clavibacter lycopersici | reverse complement strand
CCGGTCGGCGTCCGGCGCGGGCGGGCGCGCTCACAGCCCCGACGCCCTCTGCCGGCGCACGAGCAGGATCAGCACGGGCGCGCCCAGCACGGCGGTCACGATCCCGGCGGGCAGCTCGGCCGGGCGCAGCACGATGCGGCCCACGACGTCGGCGGCCAGCAGCAGCACGGGCGCGAGCACGATCGTGTACGCGAGGATCCAGCGCTGGTCGGGCCCGACGATCCAGCGCGCGATGTGCGGGATCATCAGCCCGACGAAGGCGATCGGCCCGGCCATCGCCGTCGCCCCGCCCGCGAGCAGCGTCACGGCGACCACCGCGACGGCCCGCACCACGACGACGTTCGCCCCGAGGGAGCGCGCGAGGTCGTCGCCGAGCGCGACCGCGTCGAGGCTCCGGGCGATGAGCGCGGCGAGCAGCACACCGACCGCGAGGAACGGCGCCACCGGCACGAGCGCATCCCAGCCGCGGTCCTGCAGCGAGCCCGACTCCCACGCGCGCATGGCGGTGAAGCCCTGCGGATCCGCCAGCAGCATCCCCGAGGTGACCCCCGCGAGAACCGCGCCGAGGGCGACGCCGGCGAGCGTGAGGCGCACGGGATCGCCGCCGCCGCGCCCCGCGGATCCCACGACGTAGACCACGACGGCGGCCACGAGCGCGCCGCCGAAGGCGAACCAGAGGTAACCGCTCACGGCGGTCACGCCGAGCACGCCCGTCGCGATGGCCACCGCGAACGCCGAGCCGGCGGTGACGCCGAGGATCCCGGGATCCGCCAGCGGGTTCCGCGTGACGGCCTGGATGAGCGCGCCCGCGACCCCGAGCGCGAGGCCCGCGGCGAGGCCGACGAGGGTGCGCGGGACGCGGAGGTCGAGGATCACGACGAGCTCGGCCGGGTCGCGCGGGCGCCCGGCGAGCGCGTCGACGACGGCGCCGAGCGGGATGTCGCGCGACCCCACCGCGATGCTCGCGAGGCACGCCAGCACGAGCACGCCGACCGCGAGCAGGAGGCCGGCCGAGCGCGAGAGGCCGCTCCGGGCCCGGCCCTCGGGGGCGTCGGGGGCGGAGGCGCGCGCGAGGACCCGGAGCGACATGACC
This sequence comes from Clavibacter lycopersici, assembly GCF_003576405.1. Lineage (GTDB taxonomy): Bacteria > Actinomycetota > Actinomycetes > Actinomycetales > Microbacteriaceae > Clavibacter > Clavibacter lycopersici. The sequence goes on along the minus strand of NZ_QWGT01000070.1, from coordinate 11,239 downwards.
CGCACAGCCTACCTGGCCGTTAGGTTAGGCTGCCCTTGCCTGACGGGATCCACACCGGCCCGTCACCCACGCTCCACCGAGAGGCCCCGCACCATGAGGTTCCCCACCACCGGCTTCGCCCTCGTCGCCGTCGCGACGCTCGCCCTGACCGGGTGCAGCTCCGCGAGCGACACCGGCTCCACCGCCCCGCCCGCATCCGGATCCGCCACCGGCGCCTTCCCCGTGCAGGTCGACACCAAGTTCGGCGAGGTCACCGTGCCGAGCGAGCCGAAGCGCGTCGTCGCGCTCGGCTGGGGCGACGCGGAGACCGCGCTCGCGCTCGGCGTGCAGCCCGTGGGCGCGTCCGACTGGCTCGGCTTCGGCGCCGACGCGGACGGCGTCGGCCCGTGGGCGCAGGGCCTCTACACGGAGGAGCCGCAGCTCATCGAGACGCTCGAGCCCTCCTACGAGGCGATCGCGGCGCTGAAGCCCGACCTCATCCTCGACACCAAGGGCTCCGGCGACCAGGACCGCTACGACCGCCTCTCGCAGATCGCCCCCACCATCGGCGTGCCCGAGGGGGCCGACAGCTACCTCACCGACATGGACGACCAGGTCGACATGATCGCCGAGGCCCTCGGCCGCGAGGACCAGGGCGACGCCCTCCTCGAGGCCGTCGACCAGCGCTTCGACGAGGTCGCGGCCGCGCACCCGGACTGGGAGGGCAAGACGGTCACGGCCGCCACCAAGACCAGCGAGGGGTGGGGTGCATACGTCGAGGGCAGCGAGCGCGTGGAGTTCCTCGAGAAGCTCGGCTTCGAGCAGAGCCCGACCGTCGCCGGCCTGCCCGCCAACTCGGGCGGCTTCTCGGTCGACATCTCCTCGGAGCAGCTCGACCTCCTCGACGCCGACCTGATCGTGGCGTTCCCGATCTTCATCGACAAGGCCGTGATCACCGACGACCCGCTGTGGCAGGCGATCCCCGCTGTGGCGGCCGGGCACTCCGTCGTCATCGACGGCGACCTCTCCTCGGCGTACTCGATCGGCACGACGCTCTCCACCGGATACGCGCTCGACCAGCTCGTGCCGCTGCTGGAGACCGCCACGTCCTGATCCGGATCCCGCACCACGTTCGAGGGCCCGTCGCGCACGCAGCGCGGCGGGCCCTCCGTCATGCGGGGCGGGTCACGTCGGAGCGTCGAGCATCGCGGTGAGCGCCCGCCGGTAGTCCTCGAACGCGCGGCGCCCGACGGTCGTGAGCGCGAGGTACGTCACGGGCTGTCGCCCCTCGTGCGTCTTCCGCACCTCCACGTAGCCGGGGTCCTCGAGCTTCCGGAGGTGCGTCGACAGGTTGCCCGCCGTCATGTCGAGGATCTCCTGCAGCCGCGGGAAGGCGAGCGCCTCCCCCGCGTCCAGCGTCGCGAGCGCCGCCACGATGCGCAGCCGGGCCTGCGCGTGGATCACGGGGTCGAGGTCAGGCAAGGCGGGCTCGCAGCGAGCGGCGCGTGCGACCGGCGAGCAGGGCGGCCACGATCCCCGTCACGAGGTAGGCCCCTCCGCCCACGACGGCCATCACGAGGTAGTTGCCGGGGTAGCCGGCGAACGGGGCCGCGAGCGCCGCGACCACGAGGATCGACCCCAGCAGCAGCGACGAGCGCGAGTGGAAGAGCGCGGCGGTCGACAGCAGCATGAGGCCGGCGACGAACGAGAAGCCCGACGTGTAGAAGATCGACAGCAGGCGGCTGGGTGCGTCGTTGAATGCCAGGCCGATGCCGAGCACGTAGACCGAGACCATGGCCACCGACCAGCTGATCCCGTAGACGCGCCCCTGCCAGGCCGACTCGGGCGAGCTCTCGACTCCCGGGGCGTTGCGGATCCCGAGCACGATGCTCACGATGCTCGACAGGGCGATGAGGCCCGCGAAGATCCCGACGGCGACCGGCAGCGGCAGGCTCACCGCGTCCGACCCGTCGATGAGCCAGAGGGCCGTGTACCCGAGGATCCACGCGACGCCCCAGCAGACCTCCATCACCCAGACGAACGACATCTGCGCGTCGACCGCGACCCGGCGCTGGTCCTCCATGAGCGCGTGCATCTCCCGCGGGTCGGGCGCGGGCCCGTCGTCGTCGATCGCCGTGTCGTGCGTGTGCGCCGCCTGGTCCATCGCTGCCTCTCCGCGGACGACCCTCGCCCGCCGGGCTCCCGCCCTCGCTACTTTGTAACGCAAAGTGCTTTGCTGTGTCAATGGCATTCGTCAGGATGATGTGCCCGCGCTGGGTCTCGACGATGATCGACGCATGCCCGACCCCCACAGGATGAGTCCGCCGCACGGCCTTCCGCGTGCGCTCCTCGCCGGGATGGCAGCCGCGTCGCTGATGCTCGCCCTCGGCGGCTGCACCGCCGGGACGACCGCATCCCCGGTCTCGACGGCCGTTCCGTCGTCCCCGGACCTAGCCCGCCCCGCCCCGACGGATCCGCCCGCGCCGAAGATCCTCGGAGGATCGGGCTCCACCCCGACGGCTGCAGGCCCCGTCGAGATCGCCTCCGGCGTCCTCACGCGGCCCTCCGCCGGAGGACGTGAGGCCGGACACATCACCGTCACGGACGTCGGGCGCGCCCACGATCTCGAGGTGCGCCTCACCGGCTTCGATGACGTGCCGGAGTCGATCGGAACTCACCTGCTCACGGGACCGTTCACGCCCATCGTGGGGTGCCTGCCGGATGCGTTCACGAAGGTCGCGTCCTTCGGCTCCTTCCAGCCCGGCCAGGGCGAAGGCCGCATCACGAGCTTCCCCCGGTCGTGGGGCATCAGCCTCCTCCAGGACGGGGACGCCCATGTCATGCTGACCGTCCCGAGCGCGATGTTCCCCGACGAAGGCACCTGCCTCTACCCGGTGCTCGCGGAAGGGGACGTGACGTGGAACGCACGTTGATCCCCGCGGCCGCCGGCCTCGCCTGGATCGCCGCCGGCGTCGTCTACGTCGGCACCGAGGCTATCGCCGCGTCCGCCTTCCCCGGTTACAGCTACTCCGCCGACTACATCAGCGACCTCGGCGTGCCCGACGTCGCCGAGTACCAGGGTCGCGCCATCGACTCGCCGCTGCACGCGGTGATGAACGCGGGCTTCATCCTGCAGGGCGTCCTCTACCTGCTGGCCGCCGTCATCGCCGCCCGCGCCCTGCGGGCCGGCCCGCGTCGCGCGTTCGTCGCCCTCGCGGCGGTGCACGCCGTGGGGATCACGGTGGTCGGCCTCATCCACGGCAGCGCCTCGAGTGCGGCGAGCGGCATCGGCTGGATGCACGTCGTCGGCGCCGGCATGGCGATCATCGCCGGCAACGCGGCGTCGATCGTCGCGGGGATCGGATCCGGCCGCATCGGCGCCGCGCGCGCCTTCCGCGTCGCGAGCGTCGCCCTCGGCGTCATCGGCCTCGTCGCGCTCGCCCTGCTGCAGACGCTCGGCGGATCCGACGTCGACGGGGTCTGGGAGCGCGGCTCCGTCTACACCGTCACCGCGTGGGAGCTGATGGCGGGCATCACCGTGCTCGTCGCCGCGCGTCGCGCACGTCTCGGCTAGCGCCGCTCCGCCGCCTGCAGCGCCTCGAGGTTCCGGTTGTACGCCTCGAGCTCGGCGTCGCCGTCGCGGTCGGCCTTGCGGTCGTACCGCACGGAGTCGCGCTTGTCGCTCTTGCTCCACATGATCGCCGTGACGATCGCGAGGACCACCGTCGGGATCTCGCCGATGCTCCACGCGATGCCGCCGCCGGCCTGCTGGTCGGCCAGCGCCGACTCGCCCCACGGCCGCCCCATGGCGCCGAACCAGTCGGCGAGCAGCAGCCCGGTGCCGGTCATGAGCGACAGGCCGAAGAACGCGTGGAACGCCATGGTCGCGAGCAGGAGCAGCAGGCGCATCGGGTAGGCGAGGCGCACGGGCATCGGGTCCACGCCGATGAGGTTCTGCGTGAAGAGGTACCCGACGATGAGGAAGTGCACGATCATCCACTGGTGCCCGATGTGGTCGGTCGTGGCCCAGCTGAACAGCGGCGAGTAGTAGAAGACGAGCAGCGACCCGGCGAACAGCACGGCCGCCACGATCGGGTGGCCCACGAAGCCGGCGAACCTGGAGTGCACGGCCATGAGGATCCACTCGCGGCCCCCGCGGCTGCCGTCCTGCCGCTTGCGGATGGCGCGCATCGCGAGGGTGACCGGGGCGCCCGGCACCAGCAGCAGCGGGATGACCATGGCGAGCACCATGTGCGCCAGCATGTGCGAGCTGAAGAGGTACTTCTGGTAGACGTTCACGCCGCCGTTGGTGATGTAGAAGAGGCCGATCATGCCGGCGACCCAGAGGATCGAGCGGTGCAGCGGCCAGGCGTCGCCGCGCTTGCGGAGGCGGTGCACGCCGGCGAGGTAGAAGAAGATCCCGAAGGCGCACAGCAGGATCCAGAGCAGGTCGAAGTTCCACTCGGTGAGATAGCGCATGGGCGTCAGCTCGGGCGGCAGGGGCTCGCCGGTGAGGATCTGCGCGGGCGTCGGATCCGGCAGCTGCGTCGCGACGACCTGGCTCACGGGCGGCGCCGTGCGGGCGAGCGCGGCGGCCACGCCGGACGCGACGCCCATGAACGCGAGCTCCGCGGTGACGAGCCACCAGAACGGGCCGCGAGCGGTGGATCCGCGCTCCTCGAGCCGCCCGATGAGCACCCGCCGGTACGCGGCGCCGAAGAGCCCGAGCGCCAGCAGCGCGGCCACCTTGATGAGCACCAGCAGCCCGTACGCGGTGAGCAGCCGGTCGAGCGAGCCGACGCGGATCTCCGCGCTCACGTACCCGGAGGCCGCGACGACCACGAAGCACACCAGCGCGACCGCCGAGTAGCGGCGCAGCACCGGCACGAGCCGGTCGCCGTCGAGCTTCGACCGCAGCAGCACCATCGTCAGGAGCCCGCCGAGCCAGACCGCGGCGAACACGAGGTGCAGGCCGAGCGCGTTGACCGCGGCGTCGTGGCCCTCGGTGCCGCCCGCGTGGCCCTGCTGGGCCATGGGCACGAGTCCGCCGACGGCGACCACGAGCACGAACGCGATGGCCGTGTGGTTGCGGACCGCGAAGCACAGCACCGTGACGGTCGCGGCGATCAGCGTGGTCGCGAGCCACGCCTGGCCCACGGAGATCTGCGTCAGCACCAGGCCGAGGCTCGTGCCGAACTCCGAGCTGAACGAGAACGGCGTGCCCGAGACGCTGAGGAACGTGAAGAACGCGGTGATCGCCGAGGCGACCGTCCAGAGGGCGGCTCCCGCGGCCGCGATGTCGAGCGCGCGCCCGTACTCGGGGCGCTTCCGCGACAGGGCGAAGGCCGCGAGCAGCAGGGCGCCGATGGCCGTGGCGGCCGAGATGTTCACCATCATCTTCGCGGCGGGCAGCCCGTAGCGGACCACGGGACCTGCGTCCTCGAGCAGCTGCGGGGCGGCCCCTCCGCCGATGGCGAGCGCGGCCAGCAGCGAGAGGAACGCGACGATGAGGAGGGCGGCGGGCCCCGCGACGCGGAGGAGTCTGGGCATGAGGAGATCAGCCTAGCTCGCGTGTCCTGACGGCCGGCTGGCCGTCGGGATCGGCACGGGCACGGGGATCGGCGCACCCCGGGAACGCGACAGCGGGGGCGCCGACCGGAGTCGGCGCCCCCGCTGGGCGTGTGGTGAGGAGGACTACTTGACGGCGGCCTTGAGCTTGCTGCCGGCGGAGACCTTGACGCCCTTGGACGCCTTGATCTCGAGGGGCTCACCCGTCTGCGGGTTGCGGCCCGTGCGCGCGGCGCGAGCCGTCTGCTCGAACGCGACCCAGCCCGGGATCGTGACCTTCACGCCGTCGGCGACGTTGGTCGCGACGGTGGAGAAGAGCGCGTCCAGGACGCCGTTGACGGCGGCCTGGCTCTGGCCCGACTCCGCGGCGACGGCGGCAACGAGCTCGGTGCGGTTGAGTGACTTGTCAGCCATGGGTGTCCTCCTCGGACCTGGTGCCGTTCTTCTCGAGCGGCCGTGTGGTGGATGGTGTCTGTCTACGTCAGCGGACCGTGCGAGCCGAAGAGGCCGTCAGCGGTCCGATCGGCCGTACGGCCGCTTGGAACCTACCAGCTGGACTTGGTGATGCCCGGAAGCTCGCCGCGGTGGGCCATGTCACGGAAGCGCACGCGGGAGATGCCGAACTTCGACAGGTTGCCGCGGGGGCGACCGTCGATGCCGTCGCGCTGGCGGACGCGGACGGGCGAGGCGTCGCGCGGGAGGCGCTGGATGCCGGCGCGGGCCGCCTCGCGGCTCTCGTCGGTGCCGTTCGGGTCCACGAGGGCCTTCTTCAGCTCGAGGCGCTTCGCGGCGTACCGCTCGACGATGACCTTGCGCTGCTCGTTGCGGGCGATCTTGCTCTTCTTGGCCATGGTTAGCGCTCCTCGCGGAAGTCGACGTGCTTGCGGACGACCGGGTCGTACTTCTTCAGCACGAGGCGGTCGGGGTTGTTGCGGCGGTTCTTGCGGGTGACGTACGTGTACCCGGTGCCAGCCGTCGAGCGGAGCTTGATGATCGGACGGACGTCCTGCTGCTTGGCCATTAGATCTTCACCCCACGACCGAGGAGGTCCTTGACGACGGACTCGATGCCGCGGGCGTCGATGACCTTGATGCCCTTCGCGGAGAGCGTGAGCTTGACGTTGCGACGCAGCGAGGGGACGTAGTACGTCTTCTTCTGCACGTTCGGGTCGAAGCGGCGCTTGGTGCGCCGGTGCGAGTGCGAGATGTTGTGTCCGAAGCCGGGGACGGCGCCGGTCACCTGGCAGGTTGCTGCCATGGTTTCCTCCGTAGGTACCGTAGGGCGAGACCGCCCTACCCAAGATTTCTTGTCGGCACGCCCGTCCCCGGTTCTCGAGAGAGGGGGATGGGCGCACATGCGAGCGGATGAGCCGCTCGGCCAAGGATCGAGGCTACGCGACGACACGCCCGGGCGCAAGCCGAGGGCCCGGGATCATGCGGATGCGGGGGCCTCGGAGGTGCTGGCCGTCGGGTCGCCCGCCGCGTCGGCCGCCCGTCGCGTGCACTCGGCGCAGAGGCCGAAGACGTCGACCACGTGGCTCGGAGCGGTGAAGCCGTTGCGCGCGGCGACGTCGTGGGCCCACGACTCGACCTCGTCGGCCGCGATCTCGACGGTCTTCCCGCACACGCGGCAGATGAGGTGGTGGTGGTGGCCGCCCGTGGCGCACGTGCGGTACAGCGCCTCGCCGTCGGGCGACTGCAGCGAGTCGGCGTCGCCCTCCGCGGCGAGGTCGCCGAGGGCGCGGTAGACGGTGGCCAGGCCGATCGGGGATCCGGCGTCGTGGAGCCTGGCGTGCAGCCGCTGCGCGCTCACGAACTCCGTCGATGCGTCCAGCGCCTGCCGGACGGCCTCGCGCTGCCACGTGTTCCGCTTCATGCCCGTGCCCTCCCGGCGGGCGATCCTCCCCGCCCCGCCAGGGTACGCGTCCCGCCCGACGTGCCGCTGCGCGCCCGGAGGGCGTCGATGCCGCGGCAGACCAGGTAGATGGCGAACGAGATGGTGGTGACGTACGGGCTGATGGGGATGCTGCTGCCGAGCGCGAGCAGGATCCCGCCGACGATGCTCGTGAGCGCGAACAGAACGCTGAGCGAGACGACCACCCGGGGCGTCGACGAGACCCGCATCGCGGCGGCCGCCGGCGTGACGAGCAGAGAGAGCACGAGCAGCGCGCCGACGATCTGGATGGAGACGGCGGTGCCGAGCCCGAGCAGGATCATGAACACGATGGAGAGCAGGCGCACGGGGACGCCGCGGGCCGCGGCCACGTCGGGGTCGACGCTCGCGAACATGAGCGGCCGCCAGACGACGGCCAGCCCGACGATGACGACGGCGCTGATGGCGACGAGGTAGCCGAGCTGCGGGTTGTCGACGGAGACGATCTGGCCGGTGAGCAGGCCGAACTTGTTGCTCGCGCGGCCGTCGTAGAGGGCGAGGAAGAGGATCCCGAGGCCCAGGCCGAACGGCATGATCACGGCGATGATCGAGTTGCGGTCCTTCGCGCGCGTGCCGAGCACGCCGATGGCGATCGCGGCGATGAGGGAGCCGACCAGGGATCCGCCGACGACGTTCACGCCGAGGAGCAGCGCCGCCGCGGCGCCCGCGAACGACAGCTCGCTCACGCCGTGCACCGCGAAGGCGAGGTCGCGCGTCATGACGAAGACGCCGATGAGGCCGCCGACGACGCCGAGCACGGCGCCCGCGATGATGCTGTTGCGCAGCAGCGCGACGAGCGCGCCGTAGTCGGAGAAGTCGAACAGGCGCGACCAGACGTCTCCCGCGTCGGCGATGAGGTGGATCACGCGGCCCTCCCGTCGGCCGGTGACGCGCCGGGGGCGTCGGTCGCGTGCACGCCGTGCGGCCCGTGGTCGCCGTGCAGGTCGTGGTCCTCGTCGTCGTGCGAGTGGTGGCCGTGGGGATCGTCGGTGGCGCCCACCACGACGACGCGACCGCGCACGCGCACCACGTCGACGGGCGTGCCGTAGAGCGAGCTCAGCACCTCGGAGTCGAGGACCTCGTCGGGCGTGCCGATGCGGAAGCGCCCACCCACCAGGTAGAGCACCCGGTCGACCATGTCGAGCACGGGGTTGACGTCGTGGGTGACGAACACGACCGCGGCGTCGGTCTCGCGGCGGTGCCGGTCGATCAGCTCGCTGACCACGCGCTGATGGCCGAGGTCGAGGCTGAGGAGCGGCTCGTCGCAGAGCAGGAGCCGCGGATCCGACGCCAGGGCCTGGGCCACGCGCAGCCGCTGCTGCTCGCCGCCCGAGAGGGTCGCGACCGGGGCGTCCGCGTATGCGGTGGCGCCGACGGAGTCGAGCAGCTCGTCGACGCGGGCCCGCTCGGCCCGCCGGCTGAGCGGCAGCCCCCAGCGGTGGCCGGTGACGCCGAAGCCGACGAGGTCGCGGGCCCGCACGGGCGTCGCCGCGGTGATGAGCTTCTGCTGCGGGATGTAGCCGATGCGCCGCGCACCGCGGCGCACCGGCTCGTCGAGGAAGCGCATCTCCCCCGACGTGAGGCGCTGGGCGCCGAGGACGGACTTCAGGAAGCTGGTCTTGCCGGATCCGTTCGGGCCGAGCACCGCGACGAACTCGCCGGGCGCCACGTCGAGGTCGAGTCCGCTCCACAGGGTGCGCGCGCCGAACGCGAGCGTCGCGTCCCGCAGGCTCAGGACGGGTGCGCCGGTCACGATCCCCGGATCGCGGAGGCCACGGCGTCGACGTTCTCGGTCATCCACTCAACGTACCCGCTGCCCGCGGGCAGGTCGGCGGGCAGGGTCTCGGTGACGGGCACGACCGGGACGCCGGCGGCCTTCGCGGCGGCGACGACCTGGTCGGTCGTGGCGCCCGTGGTCTGCGAGTTGTAGACGAGCGCGGCGACCTTCTTCTCCGAGAAGAGCGCGAGCGTCTCCTTGAGCACGTCGGCGGGGACGTCCGTGCCCTCCTCGATCGCCTCGCTGAACTCGTCCGGCGTGCGGTTCTCGAGGCCCATCGCCGCCGTGAGGTACAGCGGCACGGGCTCGGTGATCGCGACGCCCTTGCCGGTGCCTGCGGGCTTCGCGGCCGCCTCGGCGTCGGCGATGGCGTCGAGCTTGGCGGTGAACGCCTGCTCGTTGGCCTCGAAGGTGGAGGCGCCCGCGGAGTCGGCCTTCGAGAAGGCCTGCTCGATCTGCTCGGCCAGCTTCTTCATCGTGGGCATGTCGTACCAGACGTGCTCGTTGAACTCGCCCTCCGCCGGCTTCTGGTCGTAGCCCGAGATGTCGGCCGCGTTGAGGAGGACCGGGCTCTTCCCGCCGGGCAGCGCGCTGATCATGGTGTCGACGAAGTCGTCGTAGCCGCCGCCGTTCTGGATCACGACGTCGGCCGTGGAGAGCGCCAGCTGGTCGCGCGAGGTGGCCTGGTACTCGTGCGGGTCCTTGTCGGGGCTGTCGATGATCGACGTCACCTTCACGTCGTCGCCGCCGATCTGCTTCGCGATGTCGCCGTAGACGTCGGTCGAGGCGACGACCTCGAGCGTGCCGCCGCCGGAGGCGGACGCAGACGAGTCGTCGGAGGGGGACCCGGATCCGGATGCGCAGCCCGCGAGCGGGACGGCGAGGAGCGAGACGGCGAGCAGGGCGGTGAGGGGGCGACGGTTCATGGATCCGACGATACGGTATTGATAACCGCTATCAGCACCACCTCGCTCCCGCTGTGGAATGCGGGCGACTACTCCAGGAGCAGCGCGGGCTCCTCGATGATGCTCGCGACGTCCGCCAGGAAGCGGCTCGCGACGTCGCCGTCGACCACGCGGTGGTCGAAGCTCGCGCCGATCGTGGTGACGAAACGCGGGCGCACCTCGCCGTCGACGACCCACGGCTTCTGCTTGATCGTGCCGAGCGCGACGATCGCGACCTCGCCCGGGTTGAGGATCGGCGTGCCGGTGTCCATGCCGAAGACGCCGATGTTCGTGAGCGTGATCGTGCCCTGTCCCATGTCCGCGGGGCTCGTCTTGCCGTCGCGGGCCGTGAGCGTCAGCTGCTCCAGCGCGCGGGCGAGCTCCAGGAGCGACATGGCCTGCGCCTCCTTGACGTTCGGCACCACGAGCCCGCGGGGCGTCGCGGCAGCGACGCCGAGGTTCACGTAGTGGCGGACGATGATCTCCTGGTCGGTCCACGAGGAGTTGACGGTGGGGTTCCGACGCACGGCCCAGATCATCGCCTTCGCCATGATGAGCAGCGGCGAGACCTTGACGCCTGCGAAGTCGGTGGACGCCTTGAGGCGCTTGACGAACTCCATCGTGCGGGTCGCGTCGACGTCGACGAACAGGCTCACGTGCGGCGCCTGGAACGCGCTCTGCACCATGGCCGCGGCGATGACCTTGCGGACGCCCTTGACGGGGATCCGCTCCTCGCGGGAGTCCGGCCACTCGGGCGTCTCGATGTTCTTGAACACGCTCGCCTGCTGCGCCGTGCGGATGACGTCCTCGCGCGTGATCTCGCCCACGAGCCCGGTGGCCTCGACCTCGGCCAGGTCGACCTCGAGGTCCTTCGCGAGCTTGCGGATGGGGGGCTTGGCGATGATCGGCACGGCGGACGCGGCGGGCACCGAGTCGGGACGCGGGGCACGGGCCGCGGGGGCCCCCGCCTGCGCGCCCGGACGCGCGGCATGGCGGGCGGCGGGGGCGGCGGCGGCCGGCTCCGCGCGGCGACGCCGGC
>NZ_QWGT01000069.1 GCF_003576405.1 Clavibacter lycopersici | reverse complement strand
GCGAGCGCGCGGCGCAGGCGGCGGCCGAGGGCGCGGCGTCGGGTCCCGTGGACGACGGCGGGCCGAGCGGGCAGGCCGCCACCGTCACGAGCGCCTGATGGGGACGCGCATCGGCGTCGGTCTCATGGCCGTGCTCATGGTGCTCTACCTCGTCGTCCTCGGCCAGCGCGCGGTGATCCTCATGCTCTCGGGCGAGCCGGTCGGCGTCGCACTGGGCCTCGGACTCGTGATCCTGCCCCTCGTCGGCGTGTGGGCCCTGGTCCGAGAGCTGTCCTTCGGCGTGCGGAGCGCGCGCCTGGTGCGGATCCTCGACGAGGAGGGCGGCCTGCCGGTCGCCGACCTGCCGACCCGCGCCAGCGGCCGCCCTCTGCGGGACGCGGCCGACGCCGCCTTCCCCGCGTACCAGGCCGAGGTGGAGCAGGATCCCGCCAGCTGGCGCGCGTGGTTCCGGCTCGGCCTCGCCTACGACGCGAGCGGCGACCGACGCCGGGCGCGCGGGGCCATCCGCCGCGCGATCGCCCTGCAGGGCGCCGAGCCCTCCGCCTGAGCGACGGGCCACGCGGCGCACCCCGCCGGGTCGCTCAGCTCAGCTCTTCGCGAGCAGCCGGTCGATGGCGAGCTCGACCGAGGGGTCGCGGAAGGCGAACCCGTCGGCCAGCAGCTTCTCGGGGCGCGCGGGCTGGCTGGAGAGCAGGAGCTCCTGCCCGGCCTCCTGCAGTGCGAGGCGGATGAGGAACTCGGGCGCGGGCACCAGGTAGGGCCGGTGCATGCGCTTCGCGAGGTGCCGCATGAGCCGGTCGGCCATCACGGGCTCGGGTCCGGTGAGGTTCACGGGGCCGGAGATCGACGACGTCAGCAGGTGCACGATCGCGGCGGCCTCGTCCCGCAGGGAGATCCACGGCCAGACCTGGCCGCCGGTGCCGAGCTTGCCGGCCAGCCCGAGGTTCGTGAGGAGGCGCAGCGGCGCGAGGGCGCCGGCCTGCGCGAGCACCAGACCGGTGCGCAGGGTCGCGACGCGCACGTCGGCGGACGCCTGGAACGCCTCGGCCTCCCACGCCTCCACGACCTCCGCGAGGAAGCCCTGCCCGCGCGGCGAGTCCTCGGTGAGGCGCTCGGCGGGGCGGTCGCCGTAGAAGCCGACGGCGGATCCGTTCAGCAGCACCCGGGGCGGGTTCGACGCGGACGCGATCGCGCCGACGATGGTGCGCGTGGCCTGGACGCGCGACGCGCGGATCTCCTCCTGGTACGGCTTCGTCCAGGGCAGTCGACTGATCGAGGCCCCGGAGAGGTTGACCACGGCGTCGACGCCGTCGAGCACCGCGGGATCCAGCCGGCCCTCGGCGGGCTGCCACTCATGCTCGTCGGGCGACGACGGCGCGCGGCGCACGAGCGTCCGCACGCGGTGCCCGGCGGCGCGCAGCTGCGCCTGCAGCTCGGTGCCGATCGTGCCCCCGGCCCCCGAGATGAGGACGGTGAGCGGGGTGGCGGATGCGGTGCTGTCGGACATGGTCGAGCCCTTCGTCGGTGCCGCTCAGCCTAGGACGCGGCCCCGCGCGCCAGCCGGGAGGAGCCCGGCGCGGTCGCGCGACGGTCGTCGCGTACAGTGACGGTCGTGCCCCACGACGACATCGCCTTCCGATCCGACATGACCGTGGAGCTCGTCCGCTCCAGCGCCCACGACTCCGACGTGATCTTCGCCGCGCGCGTCTCCACCGCCGGCGAGAAGACCCTCGAGCGCGCGCTCGACGAGCCCGGTGATCAGGACCGCGCCCTCGAGGGCGACGTCGACACCGAGGCCGAGGAGAAGCGGGTCAAGCGCGATCGCGGCCTCATCAACTACCTCATGCGCGACCGCCACGGATCGCCGTTCGAGCACAACTCGATGACCTTCTACGTGCAGGCGCCGATCTTCGTGTTCCGCGAGTTCATGCGGCACCGCATGGCCTCCTACAACGAGGAGTCGGGCCGCTACAAGGAGCTCGACGCGGTGTTCTACGTGCCCGGCCCCGAGCGCAACCTCGTGCAGGTCGGCAAGCCGGGCGCCTACGAGTTCCACGCGGGCACCCCGGAGCAGACCGCGCTCGTGCAGGAGGAGACGCGTCGCACCTCCGCCGAGGCCTACGCCTCCTACCAGCGGATGCTCGAGCAGGGCGTGGCGCGCGAGGTCGCGCGCATCGTGCTCCCGCTCAACATCTACTCGTCGATGTACGTCACGCTCAACGCCCGCGCTCTGATGAACTTCCTGTCGCTGCGCACCAAGCACGAGGACTCCACGTTCCCCAGCTTCCCGCAGCGCGAGATCGAGATGTGCGCCGAGAAGATGGAGGCCGAGTTCGAGCGCCTCATGCCCCTGACGCACGCCGCGTTCCAGAAGAACGGCCGCGTCGCCCCGTAGCCGCGGGGCGATGCGGCCGCATCAGCTGACGCGCACCGCGACGCTGGTCCGCGAGACGGTGGGGTAGGGGTACCGCTCTCCCGTCACCCGCACCTCGAGGAGCCGCCCGCGGTCGGCGGCGACCGGCGTGTACGCCGGCCCCTCGGCGCCCGGGATGGCCACCCCGTCGCGCAGCCACCGGTAAGTCAGCACGATGGGTGCCGGCCGCCAGAACCCGGTCCTGACGGTGAGCTGCCGTCCGACGAGCGGGAGCCCGCCGATCGCCGGCACGCCCGGGGAGATGACGGGCATCGCGACGCGCGGGGTCGGGGCAGAGACGCGCTCGACCGATGCGCGGCCCGGTGCGCTGCCCCGGACGCCGACGGTGATCCGCGTGCCGCCGTCGAAGCGCGCATCGACCTCGTAGGTCGGTCCCGCCGCGTCGGAGATCCGCTGGCCGTCTCGGTACCACTGGTAGGTGAGCGTGACGGGACCGGGCCGCCAGGTTCCCGTCCGGACGGACAGGGTGCTCCCCGGGACCGGGCGGCCGACCACGGTCGGGGTCGGCGCGGAGGTGAACGAGGGGGTGCCGGGAGGGCTGCCGGTGGCGAGGTCCAGGTACACATACCGGGCCACGTCGACGTTGGGCCCGTGCCAGAACACGAGGCGGACGGTGCGGTCGTAGCCGACGTCGACGGTGGTCGATCCGACGGCGTCGGCGAAGGTGTACGGGTCGTCTCCGAACGCGTACACGACGGACTGCTCCTCCGGCCAGCCCGCGAGATACCCGCGGACGTCCCAGGCGAGGGTGATCCGGGGCCCGTCGATCGTGATGACCGGGTCGTACCGCGTGGGGTATCCGAGCGAGCTGACGGCCACGGGCTCGGACGCGGTGCCGATGACGGGAACGCCGTCGACCGACCCCGCGGCCCGGAAGGCGATGGTGTGGGGCCCCGCGGGGGCCGGGATCCGGATGTAGGCGTGGTCGAGCTGCCCGCTGTAGGCCGACCGCCAGGATCCCGCGCCGTCGAGCAGGTACTCGAAGCGGGGCGATCGCACGTCGAGCTCGCCGACGTCGAGGGACAGGATCACCTCGATCTCGGGGACGTCCGTCACCTCCCCGCCCACGAAGACCTCGGGGGCCGGCAGGGAGGGCGCGGCGGCCGGGGCGAGGGGGAGCGGCGCACCGGGCGGCGCCGCCTGGGCCGGCGTGGCGCCGGCGAGGGAGACCCCGACGACGAGCGCCAGGGTGAGGGCCAGGAGCGGCGAGGGCCGTCTCCGTGCCGTGAGTTCCATGGTGGCACCAGCGTCTCCGGGACATCGTCGTCCCGAGCGAAGGCTGCTCGCGATCCGGCCGCCGCGCATCCCCCCGTCCGGGGGTGCGCCGGCCCCGGATCGCCGCGCTCGGCGACGGTCCGCCCGTTACGATGGAACGCGTGTCCACAGAGAACCCGTTCGGCCAGGTCCTGGTGGCGCTCGTCACCCCGTTCACCGCCGACGGCGAGGTCGACTGGGCGGGCGTCGAGAAGCACATGGACGACGTCATCGTCGCGGGCGCGGACGGCATCGTCGTCACGGGCACGACGGGCGAGACCAGCACGCTGACGGACCCGGAGAAGATCAAGCTCGTCGAGGTCGGCCGTTCGGTGAGCGCGGGCAGGGCGAAGATCATCACGGGCGGCGGATCCAACGAGACCGCCCACGCCATGCAGCTCGCCCGCCAGAGCGAGAAGGCCGGCGCCGACGGCAACATGATCGTCACGCCGTACTACAACAAGCCCACGCAGGCCGGCGTGCTCACGCACTTCCGCATGATCGCGGACGCCACCGACCTGCCGGTCATCCTCTACGACATCCCGGGCCGCACGGGCATCCCGATCCAGTACGAGACGATCCTGCGTGCCGCCAAGCACCCGAACATCCTCGCCATCAAGGACGCCAAGGGCGACCTCGCGCAGGCCAGCCGCGTGCTCAACCAGACGAGCCTCATGTACTTCGCGGGCGACGACGCCAACGCGCTCCCCACGCTCGCGATCGGCGGCACGGGCCTCATCGGCGTCACGGCGAACATCACCGCGACGCCGTACCGCACCATGGTCGACGCCGTGAACGCGGGCGACCTCGCCGCCGCCACCCACGCGCACCAGCAGCTCGAGCCGCTCGTCCGCGCGGTCATGACGCACGTGCCCGGCACGGTCGCGGCGAAGTACATCCTCCACGGCCTCGGCCGCATCGGCAGCCCCCGCGTCCGCCTGCCCCTCGTCGGGCCGGAGGAGTGGGAGGCCGCGCAGATCGAGGACGAGATCGACCTCGTCCGCGACGTGCCCGGCGTCGACTTCCGCAACTTCCGCCCCGACCGCAACGCCGCCGCCGGTGGCGCGCTGCCGCAGGTCGCCGGCACCACGCGCTGACGCGCGCCCCGAGCATCCACCGCCGGCCCGCGGGCCGCACCGTCACCAGAGGAGTCCCATGCCCCAGGGCGTCTACGATCCGCCGGAGCTCAAGCCCGGAACCCTGCGCATCACGCCCATCGGCGGCCTCGGCGAGATCGGCCGGAACATGACCACGTTCGAGATCGACGGCAAGATCCTCGTCGTCGACTGCGGCGTGCTCTTCCCCGAGGAGCACCAGCCCGGCGTCGACCTGATCCTCCCCGACTTCTCCTCCATCGCGGACCGCCTCGACGACGTCGTCGGCATCGTCCTCACGCACGGCCACGAGGACCACATCGGCGCCGTGCCGTACCTCCTCAAGCTCAAGCAGGACATCCCGCTGATCGGCTCCGGCCTCACGCTCGCCCTCATCGAGGCGAAGCTCAAGGAGCACCGGATCACGCCGTACACGTTCCAGGTGAAGGAGGGCGACCGCGAGCGCCTCGGCCCCTTCGAGCTCGAGTTCGTGGCCGTGAACCACTCCATCCCGGACGCGCTGGCCGTCGCCATCACGACCGAGGCGGGCCGTGTGCTGCACACCGGCGACTTCAAGATGGACCAGCTCCCGCTCGACGACCGGATCACCGACCTGCGCGCGTTCGCCCGGCTAGGAGAGGCAGGCGTCGACCTCTTCATGTCGGACTCCACCAACGCGGACGTCCCCGGCTTCACGCCCACCGAGCGTTCCATCGGCCCCGTGCTCGAGGCCGTCATCTCGAAGGCGCCCCGCCGCGTCATCGTCGCGAGCTTCTCCAGCCACGTGCACCGCGTGCAGCAGGTGCTCGACGCCGCGCACGCGAACGGCCGCCGCGTCGCCTTCATCGGCCGCTCGATGATCCGCAACATGACCATCGCGGCCGAGCTCGGCTACCTCCGCGTGCCGGAGGGGGTCCTCATCGACTCCAAGAAGGCCGTCGACCTGCCCGACGACCAGATCGTCTACATGAGCACCGGGTCGCAGGGCGAGCCGATGGCCGTGCTCAGCCGCATGGTCAACCAGGAGCACCAGATCGAGATCGGCCAGGACGACACCGTCATCCTCGCGTCGAGCCTCATCCCCGGCAACGAGAACGCGGTGTACCGGATCATCAACGGGCTCACGAAGCTCGGCGCGAACGTGGTGCACAAGGCCAACGCGAAGGTCCACGTCTCGGGCCACGCGGCCGCCGGCGAGCTGCTCTACTGCTACAACATCCTGAAGCCCCGCAACGTCCTGCCGGTGCACGGCGAGTACCGCCATCTGGTCGCGAACCAGCAGCTGGCGATCCAGACCGGCGTCCCCGAGCGCAACACGTTCCTCGCGGAGGACGGCACCGTCCTCGACATGAAGGACGGGCACGTGCGCGTCACGGGCCAGCTCGACGTCGGCTACGTCTACGTCGACGGATCCACCGTGGGCGAGATCACGGACGCCGACCTCAAGGACCGCCGCATCCTCTCCGAGGAGGGCTTCGTCACGATCTTCGCGGTCGTCGAGCCGCAGACGGGCAAGGTCATCGTCGGCCCCGAGATCGAGGCCCGCGGGTTCGCCGAGGACTCGAGGGTGTTCGACAGCGTCAAGCCGCTCATCGTCAAGGCGCTCGCGGAGGCCGCGGCCAACGGCACGCGCGACACGCACGCGTACGCGCAGGTCGTGCGCCGCACGGTGGGGCGCTGGGTCAACTCGTCGCACCGCCGGCGACCGATGATCATCCCGGTGGTCATCGAGGCGTAGCCCCCTCCCCGCCGTACCAGGGCGCTCGTCCGCTCGGCCCCCTGACGGGGGTGCGCATGTCATCCCCGTGGACGAAGCGCCGCGCGCGGCGCCGCCCCTAGCGTCGGGAGCGTCCGGATGCGCCGCTGGGGTGCGCCGGGGGATGGAGCGGCTGTGGGCGTCTGGCGGAGATGGATCCTCCCGATCACGAGGTTGGTCGTGCTGGCCGCGATCGCCGTCGCGCTGGTGCGCATGGCGTTCTTCGGGACGACGGCCGAGGAGGCCTCCGAGGTGCCGACGGGGTCGGTCGTGGAGTCGCAGGTGCCGGCCTCCATCGCCACGGTGGTCAACGACGTGACGGTGAAGGGCAGCATCCAGCCGGATCCCGACGTGCCCGTCAAGGCCACGCTGCAGGGGAAGGTGTCGAAGCTCGTCGCCGGGCAGGGCGCCACGCTCGCGGACGGCGACCCGATCCTCGTCATCCGCCAGGAGACCCCGGTGGATCCTGTGGTCGCCGCGGACGGCACGGTCACTCAGCCGAAGCCCAAGGTGGTCACCGAGACGGTCAGGGCGTCCGCTTCCGGATCGCTCGCGGAGCTCGGCGTCCTCGTCGGCCAGGAGGTCGCCGTGGGCGACGCGGTCGGCCGGATCTCCCCGCCCACCTTCCGCGCGACCGCCCCGCTCACCGCGGAGGAGCAGTACCGGCTCGTCACGCAGCCGACGTCGGCGGAGGTCGCCATCACCTCCGGTCCCGCGCCGTTCGACTGCGGGGACCTGCGGATCGGCCAGCAGGCGCCGGCGGACGGTGCAGGCGCGACCGGTGCCGGGGGCGACACGGGATCCACCGGGGCGGCGGAGTCCGCGTCCACCGGCGCGACCGTGTCCTGCGCCGTGCCCGCGGGCGCGCGCGTCTTCCCGGGCCTCGCGGCCGAGATCACGATCCCCGCGGGCGAGGCGCCGGACGTGCTGACGCTCCCGACCACCGCGGTCGAGGGCCTCGCCGACACGGGCAACGTCTGGCTCGCGTCGGACGGAGGCGAGCCGGAGGAGCGCGCGGTCGGCCTCGGGATCAGCGACGGGAAGGTCGTGCAGATCACCTCGGGCCTCGCGGAGGGCGACATGGTGCTCGAGTTCGTGCCCGGCGCGCCCGCACCCGAGGACGACGCGATGATGATGCAGGGCGGGTACGGCGGATGAGCCTCATCCGCCTGGAGCAGGTGACCCGCACGGTCGAGCGCCCGGACGACGAGCCGCTGACGATCCTGCACGGCGTCGACCTGGACGTCTCGGTGGGCGACCATGTGTCGATCGTCGGCCGCTCGGGGTCCGGCAAGTCGACGCTGCTGAACATCCTCGGCCTGCTCGACACCCCCACCACCGGCGAGGTGCTCCTCGACGACGTGCCGATGGCCCGGGTCTCCGGCGGCCGGCGCGACCGGGCGCGCGGGGGCGACATCGGCTTCATCTTCCAGCAGTTCAACCTCCTCCAGGGGCGGACGGCGCGCGAGAACGTGATGACGCCGCTGCTCTACTCGACCGGCCGCACGTTCTGGCGCCGCGCGTCGATCGCGGCCGACATGCTCGAGCGCGTGGGCCTCGGCCACCGCGTCGACTCCATGCCCGAGACGATGTCCGGCGGCGAGCAGCAGCGCGTCGCGATCGCGCGTGCGCTCGTGCGCTCGCCGCGGTTGATCCTCGCGGACGAGCCGACCGGCGCCCTCGACATCGAGACGGGCGCGACCGTGATGACGCTCCTCGCCGAGGTCGCGCACGCGTCAGGTGCGGCGCTGGTCACCATCACGCACGATCCGACGGTGGCGGCGCGCGCCGACCGGCACCACCGGCTGGAGGCCGGCGTGCTCGCGCCGTCCGAGGCGCTCACGCGGGAGGTGCTCGCGTGAGCGGCTGGCTCGCGCGCACGGCGACCGGTCTCGTCGGCGCGGTCGTCGAGGCATGGGCCGAGCTCAGGATCCACCGGACGCGCGTGATGCTGTCGCTCATCGGCGTCGCCGTCGCGGTGACGGCGATCACGTCGGTCGTGGGCCTCGGGGCGGTCGTGCAGCAGTCGCAGACCGAGCAGATGGAGCGGCAGTCCGGCCGTCCCGCATCGCTCTCCGTCTCCATGTACTCCGAGACCGGGGCCGGCATGCCGTACACGGACCAGCGCGCGCTCCTCGCCGAGGTCGCCGACCGGTACGGCATCACGTGGTCGACCGTCATCGGCTCCACGCCGCTCCCGGTCGAGCTGCCCGGGGGTACGGTGCCGGTCTACGCGACCGTCGTGGATCCCGACTACGGCGAGATGCGCCGAGTGGACGTGGCCGAGGGCCGCTGGTTCGACGACCGCGACGCGGACCTCCTCGCTCCCACCCTCGTCGTGAACCGGGCGTTCCTCGCGCGGCTCGGCGCGACCGACGTCGCCGCCCACCCCACGGTCGTGCTGCAGGGGGAGGAGGGCGAGCAGACGGGCGTCGTCGTGGGCGTGGTGCCCGACCTCTACTCGGGGGAGGATCCGTCCATGACCGTGCTGTCGTCCACCGCCGAGCGGCTCCTCGGGGCGGAGGCGCTCACCGCGATGCAGCCGCAGATGGAGCTCTGGGTCCCCGAGGGGGAGTCCGATGGGCTCACCGCGGCGATCCAGGGCGACATCGCGGCCTCCGCCCCCGACGGCGTGCAGGCGAGCGTGAGCCGCAACGACTACGGGACGTACGACTACGACCCGCTGCTCTCGCTCAAGATCCTCGTCGGGGGAGTGGCCGGACTCGTGCTCCTGCTCGGCGCGCTCGGCCTCGTGAACATCTCGCTCGTGACGGTGAAGCAGCGGATCCGCGAGATCGGGGTCCGACGCAGCTTCGGCGCCAGCGCGGGCCGGGTGTTCTTCGCCGTGATGATGGAGAGCGTCGTCGCGACGGTGGCCGCGGGCGTGGTCGGCGTGATGGCCGCGGTCGCGATCGTGAAGAACCCGTGGATCCTCTCGTTCGTCGCCTCGGGCGTCACCGAGTTCCCGCCGTTCCCGCTCTCGGCGGCGCTCCTCGGGCTCGGGGCGTCGCTCGCCGTCGGCGCGATCGCGGGCCTGCTCCCCGCCCTGGTGGCGGTCCGCGTGTCCGTCATCGACGCGATCCGGTACTGATGGCCGGGTCGCGCGGGGAGGGTCCCGCCCGGCCCGGCGTCCGGCCCGCGACGGCGGTGCGGGATAACGTGGGTCGCATGGCTACGAGCACCAGGTCGACCAGCCGCGCCGGGAAGACCTCCTCGGGCGCGCCGCGCGCCACGCCCCCGCGCAAGGGGCGTGCCGCCGAGACGAAGCAGCAGACCGTCGCCTACCCCGTCCAGGGTGAGCGGCGCGGCCCGCTCGTCGCCGCGTGGATGGGCCTCGCGCACGCCACCGGCGCGCTCTTCCGGGCCCTCGGCCCCGAGAAGCTCGCGAAGGACGAGCGCCGCGACGGCATCCCCTTCCTCCTCGTGGTGCTCGCCATCGCGGGCGTGGTCGTCGAGTGGTTCAACCCGCTGAACGACGTGGCCATGGCCTTCGACGCCTACACGTTCGGCGGGCTCTTCGGCCGGGTGGCGTTCGCGCTGCCCATCGTGATGGTGCTCCTCGCCCTGTGGCTCTTCCGCCACCCCTCGTCCGTGAGCGACAACGGGCGCATCGGCGTCGGCGTGACGCTGTTCCTCGTCTCCGTCGCGGCGCTCTGCCACCTCTTCAACGGCGCCCCGGATCCGCGCGACGGCATGCTCGCGCTGGCCCGCGCGGGCGGCGTCCTCGGCTGGGTGCTCGCGGCCCCGCTGTCGCTCCTCATCACGTCCGTCGGCGCGGGGATAGTGGCGGGGATCCTCCTGGTGCTCTCCCTCTTCATCATCACGCGCACGCCTCCGAACCGCGTCGGCATGCGTCTGCGCGAGCTGTACTCCTACCTGTTCGGCGCGCCTCCCGTCGACGAGGAGCAGCGCGCCGCCGACCGCGCGGCACGCAGGGCGCAGGCGACCGAGCAGGTCGAGCTCGACGGCCTGGACGACGACGGCCCGGTCGACACCGACAGCCTCCCGTGGTGGCGCCGCAACCGCACCCAGCGCGAGGACGCGCCCGCGTTCGACAGCCCCGTCCTCGCGCCGCACGCGGGATCCGACGACGACACGGCCGGTCGTGCCGCCGCCGAGGCGCCAACGACCGTCATCGACCGCACGGTGGACCACGGCGCCTCCCGCCCCGAGCCCGGCGCCTTCGCGGGCGACGACGCCGCGACCCGGCGCATCGACCTCGATGCGCCGGTCGACGCCACGGCGACCGCGATCCTGCCCTCCGTCCCCGTGCACCCCACCGGCATCCGCGACGACGACGAGCCCGCGGTCCTCCCCGGCTTCGAGGACGACGGTTCGGACGTGGCCGTCGTCTCCGGGGAGTCGGACACCCCGCAGGCGCCGTACCGCCTCCCGGCCGCGAGCACGCTCTCGCCCGGCACGCCCGCGAAGTCCCGCTCGTCCGTCAACGACGAGGTGGTCCGCGCCCTCACCGAGGTGCTCACCAACTTCCAGGTCGACGCGACCGTCACCGGCTTCTCGCGCGGCCCGACGGTCACCCGCTACGAGCTCGAGCTCGCGCCCGGCGTGAAGGTCGAGCGCGTCACGGCGCTCGCGAAGAACATCAGCTACGCGGTCGCCTCCAACGAGGTCCGCATCCTCTCGCCCATCCCCGGCCGCAGCGCCATCGGCGTCGAGATCCCGAACACCGACCGCGAGATCGTCTCCCTCGGCGACGTGCTGCGGTCGTCCGCCGCCACGAACAGCGCGCATCCGATGACCATCGGCGTGGGCAAGGACGTCGAGGGCGGCTACGTCATCGCCAACCTCGCGAAGATGCCCCACCTCCTGGTGGCGGGATCCACGGGCTCCGGCAAGTCGAGCTTCGTCAACTCCATGATCACGTCGCTCCTCATGCGCGCGAAGCCGAGCGACGTGCGCATGGTCCTCATCGACCCGAAGCGCGTCGAGCTCACCATCTACGCGGGCGTGCCGCACCTCATCACGCCCATCATCACCAACCCGAAGAAGGCGGCCGAGGCGCTGCAGTGGGTGGTGAAGGAGATGGACATGAGGTACGACGACCTCGCCAGCTTCGGCTTCCGCCACATCGACGACTTCAACAAGGCCGTCACGAGCGGTTCCATCGTGCTCCCCGAGGGCAGCGAGCGGACGCTCCGCCCGTACCCCTACCTCCTCGTGGTGGTCGACGAGCTCGCCGACCTGATGATGGTCGCGCCGCGCGACGTCGAGGACTCCATCGTCCGCATCACGCAGCTCGCGCGCGCCGCCGGCATCCACCTCGTGCTCGCCACGCAGCGCCCGTCCGTCGACGTCGTCACGGGCCTCATCAAGGCCAACGTGCCGTCGCGTCTCGCGTTCGCGGTGTCGAGCATGACCGACTCCCGCGTCATCCTCGACCAGCCCGGCGCCGACAAGCTCATCGGCCAGGGTGACGGCCTCTTCCTCCCCATGGGCGCCAACAAGGCCGTCCGCGTGCAGGGCGCGTGGGTGCAGGAGGCCGAGATCGCCAAGGTCGTCGAGCACGTGACGCGCCAGGCGCGGCCCGAGTACCGGCAGGACGTCGCCGTCGCGGCCGAGCGCAAGGAGATCGACGCGGACATCGGCGACGACCTCGAGGTGCTGCTCGCGGCCGCCGAGCTCGTCGTCAGCACGCAGTTCGGATCCACGTCGATGCTGCAGCGGAAGCTCCGCGTCGGGTTCGCGAAGGCCGGCCGGCTCATGGACCTGCTCGAGGCGCGCGAGATCGTCGGCCCGTCCGAGGGATCCAAGGCCCGCGACGTGCTCGTCTCCGCGGAGCAGCTCCCCGGCGTCCTCGCGACGCTGCGCGGCGAGACGCCCGCCGCGCCCGCGGCTCCGGCGCCGGCCGCTGCG